>NZ_CP084530.1:1032500-1197500 GCF_023704175.1 Paenibacillus sp. YPG26
AAGGTATTCAGGTTCGCGTCATCAGCTTGCCAAGCTGGGATCTGTTCGACAAGCAGGATCAAGCCTATAAGGATTCGGTTATTCTTCCAGAAGTTAAAGCCCGTGTTGCCATTGAAATGGCTCATCCATTCGGCTGGGAGCGTTATGTTGGTGAGAATGGTTCCGTTATCGGCATCAACACGTTCGGCGCATCCGCACCTGGTGACAAAGTGATTGCTGAGTACGGCTTCACTGTTGAAAATGTAGTTAAACACGTTAAAGCTCAACTGTAATCAACGATAAACGACCAAAAAAGGGGAACGGAAGCCGATGCCGCAATTTAAAAATGTAACCGTAGATAAAGCAGCCAATATTTATTTTGATGGAAAAGTGACCAGCCGTGCCGTGTACTTGCAGGATGGAAGCAAAGTAACACTGGGTATCATGCTGCCTGGTTCTTATGAATTCGGAACAGACACGGAAGAGGTTATGCTGATTCAATCCGGAGATCTGAAGGTTCTTCTTCCAGATGAGACGGAGTGGAGAGAAATCAACGGTCAGGGCGAGTTCACCGTTCCCGCAGGTCGGAAATTCAAGCTGGAAGTGAACACGGTGACGGATTACTTGTGTTCATATAAGTGAGTGATTACCCTCCCAAACCCTCCCTGGAGCTTATGCTTCCGTTGCGAGTTTCCTTCGGAAACTTTCAGGAGGGCCCCAAGGGCTGAGCGTATGCTTCCGAAGCAGTTTTCCTTTGGAAAACTTTTACCTCTGGACACCCGAAATGGGTCTGGAGAGAGGCGGTGGCGGGACTTAGCTCAGTAGGAGCTTATGATCGCTTGCCGTCCCTGCGGGACCCGCTTTCTGTGGGATGGAGTTTTGGAACTGTAAAGATTGGCATAACAAGCGGCTTCAAAGCGTACGGAGTTTAATTCGTGCTTTGGAGCCGCTTGTCGTCCTTTCAGGACACGCTTTACGTCTGAGTGGCAAGTGGTGAAGCTGCTTTGGGTTATGTGTTCTAGCGTGCAAGGAGACGCTGTCCCTGCGGGATGCGCTTAGGGTTGGGCAGAGACTGAGTGAGTGGTAGGGTTGGCTTTTGGGGTGGATGTTATCGTTCTGGGAGGCGCTGTCCCTGCGGGATACGCTTGGGGTTGAGCAGAGAACTGAGTGAGTGGCAGGGTTGGCTTTTGGGATGGATGTTATCGTGCTGGGAGGCGCTGTCCCTGCGGGATGCGCTCGGGGTGGAGCAGAGAACTGAGTGAGCCGCAGGGCTGGCTCTTCTTAGTTGAGTGCTCTGACGTACTGGGAGACGCTGTTCCTGCGGGATGCGCTCTTTGGATGCAAAAAGAAGGGCTGCCAGTATGAGGCATGCCCTTCTTTTGATGTGTTCTATAGCTTTTTACCAGCGATCGTCTGGCCGATCCAGCTCTCGTAGATCTTAACGACAGCGGAGAGGTCCTCCTCGCCGTAGCCCTGGGTCTGGCCGGCTTGGAACAAGCTCTTGGCCAGGTTCAGCATGGGAGACGGGATGGATGCGCCATCGGTCAGGGAAGAAGCGAGCTTCAGGTCCTTGAGCATGAGCTGCAGGGAGAATTGATTGCTGAAATCATGATCAATAATCTTCTGACCTTTAAGCTCGGCGGCTTTACTTCCGGCAGAGCCGAGCTGAACCAGCTCAAGGAAGGCGTCAGCCGGAAGGCCGGACTTGGAAGCGATGGCGAAGCCCTCGGCAAGTGCGAGGTTGTTGATGCCAACCATTGTATTGTGGGCAAGCTTGGCAACGGAACCTGTGCCATTGTCGCCCATATGTAGAACCTTTTTGCCCAGGGTATCGAAGATGTCAGAGGTTGATTCCAGGGTATCCGCAGGACCGCCGACCATGAATACAAGCGTGCCGCTGACAGCAGCCGGTGAACTTCCGGTTACAGGTGCATCCAGGAAAGAACCGCCGAGGGCGGTGATTTGGGAAGCAAGCTTTCTGGAAAGCGCGGGAGATATAGTACTGCAGTCGATTACAATGCTTCCCGGGTGAAGCCCCTGCAGAACGCCATTGTCACCCTCGTAGACGTCCGCGATCGAGCTGTCATCGCTGACCATGGTAATGATCACATCATGGCCTTCAGCTGCCTCGCGGGGCGTAGAGACGGCGGTGGCCCCTTCCTGAACCAAAGCTTCTGCTTTGGAGGCGGTGCGGTTATATACGGTTACAGGGTATCCTTTCTTGAGCAGATTGGAGACCATAGGAGCCCCCATCGTGCCCAGACCGATAAATCCGATTCTTTTCATACAAAATCCACCTTCTGTTGTCGAATTGTACCACCGCTAGTATTTTACCACGCAACGGGAGAAACGTGCACGATGTGCCCTTGTCTTCACTTGGAATATACAGTATTCTAGTTTTAAGTTGTTTCTTGGATAGGCAGATTAACCCATACAAATATAAACGGAGGTAGTTTGCATCATGTCAAAAAAAGTAACTTTTGATTACAGTAAAGCCCTTACGTTCGTTGGTCAACATGAGATTGACAATCTTGCAGAGCCGGTTCGTGTGGCTCATGAACAATTACATAAAGGAACAGGTGCCGGCTCCGATTACCTCGGCTGGATTAACCTGCCGACTGAATACGACAAGGAAGAATTCGCGCGTATCCGCCAGGCTGCAAGCAAGATCCAGTCTGATTCCGAAGTGCTGATTGTAATTGGAATCGGCGGTTCATATCTGGGAGCCCGTGCCGCGATTGAAGCATTGTCCCATTCGTTCTACAACACTTTGCCGAAGGACAAGCGTAAGACTCCGCAGATCTTTTTTGCCGGAAATAACATCAGCTCCACTTACGTAACGCACCTGCTTGATCTGATCGAAGGCAAGGACTTCTCGGTCAACGTCATCTCCAAGTCCGGTACGACTACTGAGCCGGCTATCGCGTTCCGTATTTTCCGTGCAGAGCTTGAGAAGAAATACGGCAAAGAAGAAGCACGTAAGCGGATCTATGCAACTACTGACCGTGCCAAAGGTGCCTTGAAGAAGCTTGCTGACGAAGAAGGCTACGAGACATTTGTCATTCCTGATGATGTTGGCGGACGTTATTCCGTACTTACTGCTGTGGGCCTTCTGCCTATCGCGGCGGCTGGCATTGATGTTGAGCAGATCATGCAAGGTGCAGCTGATGCCTCCAAAGAATTCAGCAACCCGAACCTCGCCGAGAATGCAAGCTACCAATATGCGGCTGTACGTAACGCTTTGTACCGCAAAGGCAAAGTTACCGAAATTCTCGTGAACTACGAACCATCCCTGCACTTTGTGTCCGAGTGGTGGAAGCAATTGTTCGGTGAAAGTGAAGGTAAGGATTATAAGGGGATCTTCCCGGCGTCCGTGGACTTCTCCACTGATCTTCACTCTATGGGACAATTCATTCAAGAAGGTAACCGGAATATCTTCGAGACGGTAATTCAGGTGTCCGATGTGGATCATCATATTACGATCGAATCTGATCCGGATGATCTGGACGGTCTGAACTTCCTCACTGGCAAAACTGTGGACTTCGTGAACAAGAAGGCTTTCCAAGGAACCTTGCTTGCACATACGGATGGCCAGGTGCCTAACCTGATTGTTAACGTGCCTGATTTCTCGCCATATTCCTTCGGATATCTGGTGTATTTCTTCGAGAAAGCGTGCGGGATCAGCGGTTATCTGCTTGGAGTGAATCCATTTGACCAGCCAGGTGTGGAAGCCTACAAGAAGAACATGTTCGCCCTTCTCGGCAAGCCTGGATATGAGAAAGAGAAAGCTGAGCTTGAAGCAAGACTTTCCGAATAATATTCTGCGTTGTTCCTGTAATTAGGGATATAAGATATATGTGCACAAAGAGCAGTTCGCCACAAACCGGCCGGACTGCTCTTGGCACATCATCATAAGTCTGAAAGGTAGTACGTTATGTTAGAGAGATATAGAACAGTCAGGGAACCCGGCAGCAAGGAAATCGTGATCAAGAAGTCCAGATTTATTGGCCATATTATTCCTGTTCATACGGAATCAGAAGCGATTGCATTTATTGAGCAGAATAAGAAAGAGCACTGGAATGCCACTCATAACTGCTCTGCTTATATGATTGGTGAACGTGACGAAATCCAGAAGCAATCAGATGATGGGGAACCGAGCGGTACAGCGGGCAAGCCTATTCTTGAAGTTATCCGTAATCAGGGGCTCAAGAACGTAGCTATTGTGGTAACCCGTTATTTCGGCGGCATTATGCTGGGAGCCGGGGGCCTGATTCGGGCTTATACGGATGGAGCCGTGGCAGCCATAGAAGCCGGAGGGGCTATCACGCTTGTTCTGCATAGGCAAATTTATGTCGAAGTAGATTATACCTGGCTTGGCAAAATCGAGAATGAACTAAGAACACGCGGTGTGCGTACAGGACCGTCTTCTTTTGCGGACCGAGTTACTTTATTATGTCTGCCTGAGGATCCGGAGGCTGAAGTCTTCAAGGCCTGGATGATCGATTTAACACAAGGACAATCCGTGATTACGGAAGGCGAGAGGGTTTACTTTATCGAAGGGGAATAATGCGAAATGGCAAGAAGAGCAGTGGAACAGGAGTTGTCTAGAGACAGAATCATGGATGCCGCCAGGCATTTGTTCATTACCAAAGGGTACCGTGCGATTTCGATGAGAAGTATCGGGCAGCATCTTGGATACAGCCACGGATCGCTTTATTATCATTTTAAAGAGAAGGCCGAGTTGTTCTATGCCATCGTTGTACAGGACTTCAATCATGTAGAGTTATTGTTCCGCCAAGTGATCAGCAGCCCGCCGGTAGATGGATTGACCAAGGTTGAACAGCTCATGCTGGAGTTCATTAAGTTCGGGATGGATCATCCGCATCAATATGAGATTATGTTCATGCTACGCGATGAAGAGATTCTCTCCTACTGCCGGGCAGAGCAATCCAAGTGCTTTGATCTATTCGCAGCCATCGTGAAGAAATATATGAAGGAAGAAGGCCATCCATTGGCTCAGCATACGTCGGTTCCACTTAGCTTGTTCTTGGGATTGCATGGATTCATCTCATTCTATATACAGGATCATCTTACTTTCGAAGAGATTCAACCTGCTGCCATTGCCCATGTCAAAATGCTGAGTCATAACCTTTAGTTTGACGCGTCGCAAGGCGTATATTTTTTACTGCACTGCTTTAATTAGGTGCAACGATGTAGCTGTGAATCACTATAACGTTAATATACTGATGTAAAGTGAATAAACCAAAATAATAGCCCGGCCCGGGTTAACCGGAGCAGGGCTGGTGGTCATCCTTCATATATTTTAACATGATATTGTCTTGATCTTGGTCCATCAAATTCACAGAAATATATGCCCTGCCATCTACCGAGGAGAAGCCGACCTTCATGGATAATGATCGTCTGGGAAGGACCAGCTGTAATCGATTTGAGATGAGAGGCGGTATTGCCTTCTGCATGACGGTATTTGGGGTGTTCACACGGATAGACCTCGTTAAGCCGCATAAGCACATCGTGTCTTACATCCGGGTCCGCGTTCTCGTTAATAGCGATTCCGGCGGTGGTATGCGGACAATAGATCACGGCCAATCCTTCCTTAACGCCGCTGCGATTGACTGCACTCGCCACTTCTCTTGTAATGTCGCGTAATTCGTCCCGTTTGCTTGTAGTAAGCTCAAGTGTAATTAGCATGGGTACCTCCCTTTCTAAGCACATGATAGTAAAAAGAAGCCGGATAGGCTTCTGCAAGAGTGTTATTATCTTTGTTCGTTCAGTCTCCGGTTCATCATGAAGCCGCTACCTTGATGAAGGACAAATTTGGAGTTTAGCTGCTCAGCGACTCCGGTGAAGGTAACCGAGCACCCAACACAGAGACGATTGTGACGGATCGGGGCTTCACAGCATTCACAAGGATAAGTTAAATTCTTGCAGTTCCTTGGCAGCCGGCCTTCTTTAATGAATCGAATAATAACAGACTTTTTAATTTTAGTAGATTGGCTTAATTCGTCAGTAGTTACATTAGGAGATCTCCACAGCAAATCCAGACACTGAACAAGCTCGGAGTCCAGCTTCGCGCTACAATTGGTACATAAGTCCCTGATATTTCTCCGATATACGGACCCACAATTAGGACAATTGCCTGTTAACAGTTCCATTTTTATCATTCCTTGCAGGTGGTATAGGTAGAAAGTTCTAGTTATATCTTACTGTATGGCCTGGTATGTATCAATAGATTTGGAGAAAAATATATGTGCAAGAGGCCAAGGTAACTTTCCCTTTCTATTATTAACAAAAAACTATCCAATCTAAACATTCTAAACAATTGACGATTGAAGCAGGTATTTGGTAAAGTAAGTGATAAGTTTATACCCAGTAAATTGATGAGAATTTGTAATAATCAATTCGTGATTGTTATACAAGAGAGTGATATAAATTAGAGCCTACCGTTTGATGTGAGGAAGGGGCGTGTGCCAACATGCACGTAGAAGTTAAAAATTTGGATAAGCATTTCGGTTCTTTTCATGCAGTTAAAGATGTCAGCTTTGGGATCCAGAAGGGTCAGTTAATTGGTCTGCTTGGTCCGAGTGGTGGCGGGAAGACCTCGATTCTGCGGATGCTGGCAGGTCTGGAGAGTCCCGATTCAGGTGAAATCCTATTTCACGGACAGCGGGTTAACCATTTGACGCCTCAAGAACGCGGTATTGGATTCGTATTTCAGAGCTATGCTTTATTTAAGCATATGACTGTATATGATAATATAGCCTTCGGTTTGAAGGTGAAGAAGGCATCGAAGGATAACATCCGGAACCGGGTTATGGAGCTGGTCGAGTTGACCGGGCTCAAGGGATTCGAGCAGCGTTATCCTCATCAGCTGTCTGGTGGACAGCGTCAACGGGTGGCTTTTGCCCGCGCGCTTGCTCCTGAGCCTCAGCTGCTGCTGCTGGATGAACCATTTGCGGCTATAGATGCGAAGATTCGCCAGGAACTGCGTTCGTGGCTGCGTGAGCTTATTGAGCGTGTAGGGATTACCTCCATCTTTGTTACTCACGACCAGGATGAGGCTATTGAAGTCGCAGATGAAATTATGATTATCAGTCACGGCCAACTTGAGCAGAAAGGGACGCCTTGGGATATTTATAAAGACCCTTCGACGCCTTTTGTAGCCCAGTTCATTGGTGAGTCCACACTGGTAGACAATGCGGCCCAGCTGAAGGGTTTTGATGAAGCGAGCAGGGGCAGCGATACCAAGGCATTGATTCGTCCGGAGTATATTGAAGTAGGGACCAAGCAGGAGTTCCAGGTGCTGTCAGCAACGGACAGCGGGATCGTGAAGCACCTGCATTTCCGCGGCAGCCAGTGGCTGGTTGAAGTTGAGGTAGGTGGTTATACCTTAACAACTTACCGCTCTCTGGAGAAGGAGAACCTTCAGGTAGGGCAGCAGGTTCAAGTTCTGGTTCACCGGGCTTATCTCTATAATGAAAAAGGAAGCTGGATGGCTGAGAACCGATTCAAGGTGGACCCGCTAACTGTAATTATTTAATTGTATATCTGCTTGAGTGCGTAGCCGAAGATCTGATCTTCGGTTATTTGCTGTTACTAACCATCCGCAGAAGACAGGGCTTTCTTGTTGAGTTCTACCAGGTGGACTATAATAGGGCTTGGTAATATAGAGCGTAGCAATTCAGTGGTACATAACTATACGGCTTAAAGGCAAGTCGGGGAGGAGTGAAGGCTGTGGGAGATCAGCTTAGATTCTGGGGAACCGGGGATGCGATGGGAGTGCCCCGTGTATACTGCGAATGCGGAGTCTGTGAAGAGGCCAGGACATCAGGCGTGAACAGGCGTTATCGTTCCAGCGTTCTGGTGGATGCGGGTGAGGAGTCTTTCCTGATTGACTGCGGCCCTGACTGGCGTGCACAAATGGAACAGCGCAAGCTGCGATTTGTCAGACATATTGTAATCACTCACGCACATTTTGATCATATCGGCGGACTGCCGGAATGGACGGATGCTTGCAGGTGGCTGGAATGTCGGGGCCAGCTGTATGCTCCCCGCGAGGTGATCGGGCTTATCTTGAGGCAGTACCCATGGCTCGGGGGACATGTTGATTTCCATGAGATTGACGAAGGCATTACACTTGCGGGTTGGAAGATACAGGGCTGGAGGGTCTTTCACGGCAAGAACGGTTATTCCTATGCTTATAGATTGGAGAAGAACGGATTCAGCTGGTGCTACTGCTCGGATGCCATTGCGCTTCCTCCAGAAGACAGAGTTCTGATGCGGGGACTTAATTTGCTGGTGCTGGGAACAAGCTTCTATAAGGAGGAGGCTCCGTTCCATACCCGTTCAGTCTATGACATGACAGAGGCAGTGGAGCTTCTGGCAGATGTGCAACCGGAGCAAGTGGTCTTTACACATATGTCTCATGACGTTGACTTGAGGCGGGATTATCCGCTTCCCGGTCATGTCCGTCTTGCGTATACAGAAATGGCTGTCCTATTGGGGAAATAGGACAGCCATTTTTTGTGAACACTGGTCTGGCTTAAGTAATGAAAATTATAAAACACATGGAACCGGTTGGCTATCTTACCTAGCCTTATTGCTGTGCAAGAACGAACTTCTCAATCACTTCTTTAACTCCATCATCGTTATTGCTGGCTGTTACATAATCGGCAAGCTCCTTGAGCGGGGCAATGGCATTGCCCATAGCTACACCAAGACCTGCGGCTTCAAGCATTTCATGATCGTTCCAGGAGTCACCGATCGCAATGGTCTCAGACAGGTCACAGCCGAAATGATCCGCAAGGAAGGTGAGGGCCTCTCCCTTGGTACCTTCTTTGTGCATGAACTCGAGGAAGTAAGGCTTGGATTTCGTAATGTGCACACCGTCTCCGAGCAGTTCGCGGAAGATCGGAATCAGCTCATCGAGATAATCCGGCTCATCAATAATGAGCATTTTCGGTGTAGGCTGGGAGATCAGCTTCTCGAAATCCGGCTCGATATAATACTGGGTATTATTTAATTTGCCATAATCGATCAGCTTCTGATTCTCTTCACGGGAATACAGCTTATCGTCAATATAAGTCTGCAGATGCAAGTTGTGTTCAATACAGTATTGGAACAGCTTGCGGGCCGCATCAACAGGCATGTAGCGTTCATACAACACCTTCTCGTCAAGAAGGTTCTTCACCAGAGCGCCCTGATACGTGATGATGGGAACGTTGAGTCCAGTCTGACGGGCGATTTTGTGAGCCGAGGCATAAGCCCGGCCGGTTGCCAGAGTAACCACCACGCCAGCAGCTACAGCGGCTTCCAAAGCCTGCTGGGTTCCTGGGGTCACTTCCTTGTCATCATTAATAAGGGTATCGTCAATATCGATGGCGATGAGTTTATATTTTGGCATTAGGTTTCTCTCCTTGTATCGCGCCGAGGATCAGGCGCTGATGTCTTTGTTCATCTGGCTGCCAGCAGCAGTATGTGGCACAGCTTCAACAGAAGAAGCCGCAGGCTGAAGCTCTGACGCAATCATGCCTGTCAGGATACAGGCACAGCCAATCAGGGCGGGCCATCCCAGAACCTCACCTGCGAATACGACTCCGGTCAGAGCCGCGAACACTGGCTCCATGGCGAAGATAACGGCAACCCGGGTAGGGGTGGTGTACTGCTGGCTGACGGTCTGAATCCAGAAAGCAAAAGCACTGGTCGGACCGATAGACACAAGCAGGGCAATCAGTACTTCGGACTGCATTAGAGTATTTGACAGATGATTCCATGAACCCAGGTTCTCGGTCAGCAGGGAAGACGCCAGACTTAACAGGCCGGTCACCGCAAGCTGCACAGCAGCGAGAGGCAGAGCCGGATACCTGGGAGCATAAATTCCGGTGAAGCCAATATGGAGCGCAAAAGCAAACGCGCATAGCAGTACCAGGCCATCTCCCCGGTTAGGAATGAAGCTGCCTCCAGGAAAGGCTAATAAGTATAGACCACAAGCGGCAAGCAGCGCACAAGCGAGACTCACTCGGGATAACCTGTGCCTCAGCAGTACAGCCGCCAGAAAAGGAACCATAACAACCGATAGGCCGGTGATGAATCCAGCATTGGAAGTTGTGGTATACAGCAGGCCCATGGTCTGAAAGGCGTATCCCCCAAACAGAAATACGCCCAGAAGTGAGCCATGCAGCAGCATTTTGCCCGAGAAGAGTCTCCACTCTTGCGAGTAGAATACGGAAATAATTACGGCCAGAAGCAGTGCGGCTCCAATAAAGCGGACCGCGTTAAATGCCAGCGGAGGAAGTGCTTGCACTGCGGACTGAACCATCAGGAACGTACAGCCCCACATCATAGCAACAATCAGCAGACTAAGCTCTGCAAGCCTGGAACGGGTAAGCCGCATTTTAACCGGTGTGCCTACTCTTCAAGGAAGACGAGCCCGATGAAGTCGCTGAGTTCAATATTGCCGAAATAGTGCTTTACGTCCGTATCCGCCAGAGCACCTGCAACCTCACTCTCTTCATAACGGAGTCCCCGAAGCTTATCTTCAATGTCAGCGACATCGCCCACACCGAAGAAATCTCCATAAATCTTGATCTCGGCAATCCGTCCATCCTTAATGTCCATCCGAAGATCGATTATACCCACCGGGAATTTCTTGGCATGCTTCACATTGCTCTCAGGGGACAGGCCGTAGTTCCATTCCCAGTTCTGATACCGTTCCTTGGAGATCTCATGAATCTTGCTCCAGTCTTCTTCCGTCAGCACATACTGGGGGATCTTGTCCACTTCCATGCCGAAAATATGCCGAAGCAGCTCTGACCGGAATTCTTCAATCGTGATCTTCTTATCCAGAAAGTCGGAAATATTGGCTACCCGGCTGCGCACGGATTTGGTGCTCTTGGACTTGAACTTCTCCGGGTTGGCATGGAGGGAAGCCTGCACATGGTCGAGATTCAGGTCGAACATGAGGGTTCCATGACTGAACATACGTCCCCGTGTGGAGAATTGGGCATTGCCGGATACCTTCTGTTCTCCAACCTGAAGATCGTTGCGGCCGGTAAGCTCCGCATTCACCCCAAGCTGCTGAAGGGCTTCAACTACAGGCTGGGTGAATTTGCGGAAGTTATGAAAAGATTGACCATCATCCTTCGTAATGAAGCTGAAGTTGAGGTTCCCCAGGTCGTGATATACGGCACCGCCGCCGGATAACCGCCGGACGACCTTAACGCCGTTATCCTTGATATACTCCGCATTGATCTCTTCTATGGTGTTCTGATGCTTGCCAATAATGACAGACGGAGCATTGATATAAAAGAGTAAGTAGGTCTCGTCCGCCGGAAGATGCTTGAGCGCATACTCCTCAATGGCGAGATTAATGGCGGCATCTGTAATGCCTTGATTATCGATAAACAGCATCGCTCTCTTGTCCTCCGTATCTGATCTATGCTTTGTCACTTACTTTCTCATTGTAACGCAATTATTCGGGGAAACCAAAGAATTTTGACGCTTTATTGACGTGAAAAGTATGCTGCCGTCATAATGGGTACAACTATAGCCTATTTATAACGCAGTTGGAAAAATGTCCTGCAGCGGAGACATCGTGGATAGGATGCCCGGGATAGTTGGAGCGAAGGTGCTCGCCTTACTTGTGCAGATTTTTGAGCCGAGCTCTGCTATACATTAAGCAATCTGGGGGGAGCAGCTGCTGACAGATCAGGCATGTCCCGCGGCAATAACCGCAATCAAATGTGAAAATAGTAATTGCTCTTATTATAGAAGAACAGGAAGGTAATCTTATGCTGGAAGTATACGGACACGGCGGGGATTTGGAGACGGCCGCAAGTACCTATGGAAGAGAGGCTGGAGATTTCACGGACTTCAGCAGCAATATTAATCCGCTGGGCCCGCCGCCCGGGCTTGTGGAGAGATTGACGGAAGGACTTGCCTCGATTACCAGGTACCCTGATCCGGGACACCGCCAGTTCAAGTGCTTGTTGGCTCGGAAGCTTGGTGTGGACGAATCATGGCTCTCGATTGGCAATGGAGCGGCGGAGACGATGGCGCTGATCCTCCTGGCATTGAAGCCGGAGACAGTGGGAGTTGTGGAACCCTGCTTCTCGGAATATTCAGCTCTGGCTCGGCAGTTTGGCTCTAAGATAACCTCGGTAAGAGGTACGGCGGATCATGACTTTCATGCTGATCCGAAGGACATGGAGCTGCTGATCAGGAAGTCCGATCTGGTGTTCCTTGGACAGCCGAACAATCCAAATGGAGTTCAATATGATTCGGAAATACTGAGAGAATACGCGCTTATTGCCGAAAGGGAAGGTACTTATCTTGTCATTGATGAAGCCTTCATTGATTTCATTGAGCCTGATTCAAGGCATTCACTGGTACAGGAGATCGGCTTATTTCCGAGGCTTATTCTGGTTAGATCCATGACAAAGTTCTATGCAATTCCAGGACTCCGGCTTGGTTATGGCATTGCTCATCCCGATATTATCCGTGCTATGACGGGCAAGCAGGTCACCTGGAGTGTGAACCAGCTCGCCCTGCTTGCAGGTCAGATATGTCTGGCAAGTCCGGCAGAGTATGAACAAGCTACAATTACCTTAATTACGGAAGAGCGCAGGCGCCTGCGTGAAGATCTGGAGCGCCTTGGATGCAGAACCTGGGCCGGCGAAGCGAACTTTCTCCTGGTAAGACTGCCTGAAGGCTGGACAGCCAGTCTGATGCAGAACGAACTTGGGAAGCGGGGAATTCTAGTCCGCAGCTGCGCCATGTATCCGGGGCTCGAAGACAGGGATATCCGGGTGGCGGTTAAGAGCAAGAAGGACAACGGCCTGCTGGTCCGTGAGATTCAGGCTGAAATTGGGACACAGATAACAGGCAGAGTTGGTGATAAGGGGGATGAAGAATGAGTACACCATTCATACATACAGGAAGCGAAGGCGATAATCCCCGGGGGGAGTACAGGTCAGAGGCTTATCCAGGGCTTCGGCTTGTCCGGGGTGAAAGACATATTTCCGTGAATCTGCCGGGCCCGGTTGATGCTCTGGGTAGTGCTGTCTATGGAGGCGGCATGGTTCGTCTGCAGAGGATGGTTAACATCTATGTCGACCGCTTCTATCGATGCGATGATCCCGAGCGGGACATCAGGGATCTGCTCCAGCGGTGGGAATATCCGCTGGAGATGACGGCTGGACTATTGACAGCCGTCCGGCTTGAGCATACCGCGGTGGCGGAGGAGCTGGACGACGAAGCCTCCGTGTTCATCTGCGCCACGGCGGGCGTATCCAACGGAGCCCGCGCGGGCACGGCACGCACGACGTTCCCGGCGGACTATGTCCCGGGAACGATCAATCTCATAATCGCGGTGGACGGCCGGATGACTTCGGCCGCGATGGTGAACGCGATCATCACTGCCACCGAGGCGAAGGCGGCTGCCCTCGCCGATCTAGGGGTGCCCGATGCCGAGAATGGCCTAACGGCCACCGGCACGACCACCGACGCCGTCATCATCGGCGTCAGCCAGAACCCCGCGTACGGGCAGCTGCACCCGTACGCCGGCACCGCGACCCACATCGGCGGCCGGATTGGCCGCCTCGTCTACAGCGCGGTGCGAGAGGCGCTCGCCGCCGCCGGAGTCCGGCGGTGAGCGCCTGGTGGGTCCTGCCGGCCGCCTATGTGGTCGACCGGCTGATTGGCGATCCGCGGGCCATTCCCCATCCCGTTGTAGGGATGGGCCGTGCGATCACGCGGATCGAGGCGGCAATCCGCCGCCGGGTGCCCGAGCGCCGCTTCAAGGCGGCGGGCTTGCTGCTGCCGCTGCTTGTGGCGGGCGGCGCCTTCGCCCTTAGCTGGGGACTGATCTGGCTGCTTGGCCGGATCAGTCCCTGGCTTGCTGCTGCCGCGGAAGTCTGGCTGATCGCGACCACAGTTGCCGCGAAAGGCCTGAAAGACGCGGGCATGGCGGTATATCACTGCCTGCGGCAGGGAGACCTCCCGGCAGCGCGCCGGTCGCTGGGCATGATCGTAGGCCGGGATACCGGACACCTGGAATCTTCCGAGATTGCCCGGGGAGCGGTAGAGACAGTGGCCGAGAATATTGTGGACGGTGTTGTCTCCCCGCTGTTCTATGCGATCATTGGCGGCGCGCCGCTGGCGATGGCTTACCGCGCGGTGAATACCCTTGATTCGATGGTCGGGTACAAGAACGAGAAATATCTGAAGCTTGGCTGGGCATCGGCCCGTCTAGATGATGCGGCCAACTACATCCCGGCAAGACTGACGGCTCTGCTGCTCATTGCCGTCTCGAAAGGGATGGGCCTTGATTCCGGACGCGCTTACCGGATAGTTCGCAGAGACGCTGCTTCACATCCCAGCCCGAATAGCGGTTATCCGGAGTCCGCCGTGGCAGGAGCGCTGGGCATCCGCCTTGGCGGTGAGAACGTGTATCACAGCGTTGCTTCCTTCCGGGCATATATGGGGGACAAGACCCGTGAGATGGTTCCAGAGGATATTCCCAAGACAGCCGCAATGCTCATGTGGGTATCCAACATTTGGGTAGTCCTTGGAACGGCAGTTCTTCTGTGGCGGGGAGGCAGTCTGCTGTGGAGCTGACAGTGGAGTGGATCATTGTTCGTCATGGACAGACAAAGTGGAATGCGGAGCGGCGCTACCTTGGACATACAGATCTTGCGCTGCTGCCTGGCGAAGAGGCGCTGCTCCGCCCGCTGGCCTCCGAGCTGCATGGGCTGGGATTCTGCGCTGTGTACAGCAGTGATTTGCGGCGCTGCCCGGAGACTTTACAGCGGGTTAGGCCGGATCTGATAGCTGGGGCGAGGTTCGATCAGAGACTTAGAGAAATGAACTTCGGCGAATGGGAAGGCAAGACCTATGACATGCTGAAGGACAATCCGTTCTATAGGGAATGGATTGATCATCCTGAGCAGGTTACCCCTCCTGGAGGCGAATCCTGGGAACATTTCAGCAGCAGGGTATCGGGGTTCTGCACGGAGGTTATGTCGGAAATGCTGAATCGCGCTGAACAAACTCATGATGCAAGAGATCCCGCCTTTTCCCTCTATCCGCCTCGCATTCTGGTCCTGACCCATGGCGGAGTGGTCCGCCTGTTAAGAACGCTTCTCTTGCCGGGAGCAAGCTTCCGGGAATATCAAGCCGGGACAGGCAGTATGCTAAGGATCCCAGTCCAGGTGGGAAGACACTAGATTTGACAATGGAACGCATTAAGCTCTCAGTTCCAAAATATGCATAAATTGTTGGAATTTCGGGTTGTATGGTGGTGCGATATCCCCTATAATCCGAAGAGTAGACTCACCTTTAATATGCGAATACATATATTCATAAGGTCCTTGCATGGCTGAGCCATGAGTTCAAGGTTAATAGGGAAGCCGGTGCAAATCCGGCACGGTCCCGCCACTGTATACCGGGGACGAGCCCAATCAACAGCCACTGTACTTGATAAGTATGGGAAGGCGGGCTATCGTCATTCAACCCGGAAGTCAGGAGACCTGCCTTATGATATCGTAACGGTCCTCCGAGGAAGGGACAACGTTCTGCCGGAATATTATTTGTGCGGCTGTATCTCTGATTCTGAAGAGCTGCAGGTTCACCGGACATGCTTTCGTAGACGTAGACCTGATCCGCCTGGATCAGGTCTTTTTTCTTGTTGATGACACGGAAATGATCGAACTCGCAGATTAGCCAGGTGATATTCATTTTGCAATGAACTCTGAATTACATCTAAGGCGGCCGCGTGAAGTGACTTAAGGAGAACTGCTCTGACCCAATTTGCCTAACTACGAACAATAAGTTGGAAGGTTGGCAGTTAGAGTTCTTTGCTTCTACAGAGTCATTCACACGCTTGTCTGATGGGTAACTCTCAAGTTCAGTCCAGTTAGAGAAACATAAATTAGAAGGGGAGAGAAACACAATGAAATTGAACAAAATTTGGGCCGTATGGCTGTTAGCGCTTATGCTGGCAGTAACCGCGGGATGTGGGAATGCAGAGAAGGAAGGAACACCAGCCTCCGAACCGGCGAAGCAGGAAGCGAAGGCTCCTGAACAAGCCGCTCCCAAGACAACCTATCCGCTCAAGCTGAAAGATGCTACAGGGGAAGAGATTACTTTTGACAAGGCTCCTGCCAAGGTCGTATCCCTGGCACCATCCGAGACAGAGGCTCTCTTTGCAATCGGTCTGGATAAGGAGATTGTCGGTGTTTCGGACTTTGATGATTATCCGGCAGCAGCTGCATCCAAGCCGAAGATGGGCGGTATGAAGCCGAATGTTGAGACGATCGTTGCGGCACAGCCGGATGTGGTCTTCGTGGCGGGACTTACCAGTGCGGATACCATCAAGAATTTGCGCGGACTGAACATTAAGGTCTTCCAGTTCAATCCGAAGACCATTGATGCCGTGATTCAGGATATTGAGACTTATGGTCAAATTACGGATCGCCAGGCGGAAGCCAAGAAAGTTACAGATCAAATGAAGAAGGAGCTTCAGCAGGTTACAGATGCGGTCAAATCGGTAACGAATGAACAGAAGAAGAAGGTCTACATTGAATTCTCTCCTGGCTACACCGTAGGTAAGGGCGAATTCATGGATGAAATGATCACAATCTCCGGAGGCGTGAACGTGGCTGGCGATTTGACCGGCTGGCAGCAGATTAATGAAGAGAACATCATTAAAGCCAATCCCGATGTCATCCTCTACGCCAAGAGCGTAGTTGATGAGAACAATAAGACGCTTGCAGACATTATCAAAGCCCGCAGCGGATGGGATCAGATCACAGCCATCAAAGATAACCGTCTTGCAGGACTTGATGATAACCTGCTTAGCCGTCCGGGTCCACGGGTTACTCAAGGTCTGATTGAAGTAGCTAAAGCGATCTACCCGGACCTTGTTAAATGAATAAGAAGTTAGCGGGTTATATGGGGGCCAGCCTGATTCTGCTGGTTCTCACCCTGCTGATCTGCGTTGGTACCGGCTCGGTCTCCCTGCCTATAGGCGAGATCACGCGTATTCTGCTTCACAGGATTCCCGTTCTGGGGGACTGGATCACACCGGACTGGAGTACGGCTTCGGAACAAATCGTGCTGAGTGTTCGTCTGCCGCGTGTGCTGCTCGGTCTGATTGTGGGTTCGTCCCTGGCACTTGCAGGTGCGGCCTTCCAGGGGGTTCTCCGCAATCCGCTTGCCGATCCGTTCACACTTGGCGTATCCTCGGGATCTTCCGTGGGTGCGGCTGTACTTATCTTCTTTGGCTGGCAGTTCTCAGTAATCGGTATATTTACACTGCCCATGGTAGCTTTCGTCACCGGGGTTATTACATTGTGGGTCGTTCTCACCCTTGCTAGAGAAAGCGGGAGAATTCCGACAGAGAGCCTGATCCTGTCCGGCGTGGTTATGCAGACTTTTCTTGGAGCGGTTGTGGCTTTCCTGACAGCCATGTCCAAGAAGACGGTGAATGAAATTTTATACTGGACAATGGGAAGCCTGAGTCTTCGTGGATGGTCGTATCTGGCCATCCTTTTGCCGTATTTGGTGATAGGTATGATTATGATCTGGAGCGGGGCCCGCAAGCTGAATCTGTTCGCGCTGGGTGAGAGGCAGGCTGCTCACTCGGGTCTTGATGTGGAGCGCACGAAGCTTGTCATGCTGATTGTAGCCACTCTGCTCACAGCAGCGGCGGTCTCGGTTGCCGGGGTTATCGGATTCGTTGGACTTGTCGTTCCCCATATGGTCCGTCTGATCACGGGACCTGATTACCGGCTGATCGTCCCTCTCTCTGCGATCTGCGGAGGCATCTTCCTGATGTGGAGCGATCTGATTGCACGAACCATTCTGGGTCAGGTCGAGATCCCGCTGGGGATCGTTACGGCATTTGTGGGTGCGCCGTTCTTCGGTTATCTCTTATACCGGAATAAGAAGCAGCGGGAGAGCAGACAGGAGCGTGGTCTGAGGTGAGTATGATCGAACTTAGAGGAATTACCAAGCGAATCGGACACAAAACCGTGCTCCGGGATCTGAATCTTAAGGTGGAGCAGGGACAGTTTCTGGGAGTTATAGGGCCTAATGGAAGCGGCAAAACAACACTGCTGCACACGATCTCGGGAGTTGAGCATATCGAGTCTGGAGAGATCGACATCGACGGAAAGCCGGTCGGATCGTACAGACGCAGAGAGCTTGCGCGCAAGCTGGCGGTGCTTCAGCAGGACGGAATTCCGAGCCTGGCCTATCCCGTGAAGGATGTCATTGAGATGGGCCGGTTCCCATTCCTGGATTGGCTTGGCCGTGATCTATCATCGGATGCCGGACAGATTATAGACAGGATTATGATGAAGCTGGATTTGGATTCACTGGCAGATCAGCCTGTGGATGAGCTCAGCGGCGGCCAGCGGCAGCGGGTGGCCTTAGGCAAAGTCATGGCCCAGCAGCCAAGGGTGCTTCTGCTCGATGAACCCACGACCTACCTCGATATCCGGTATCAGCTTCAATTTATGGAGCTTGTATCCGAGTGGCAGAAGGATGAAGACTTGACTGTGGTCGCCGTTATGCATGATTTGAATTTGGCTTCCATGTATTGCGACCGGCTGGTCGCTTTGCAGGAAGGAAGTATTGCAGCGGAAGGGACACCTCAGGATATCCTGACGCCGGACACCTTGAAGCGGGTGTTCGAAGTCGAGTCGGCGCTTGCCAGGCATCCGGATCTGGGCGTTCCACAAATTATGCTAAGACGAGAGGAGTCTTATAATGAACAGTTCACTAATGGGGCGGATCGGGGAAATACATACCCTGAGTAATCAGGCAATCGAAGAGGCCAAGCGCCGGCTGGACAGTCTGACGAAGCCGCCTGGAAGTCTAGGCAAGCTGGAGGAGCTGGCTGCCCGCCTGGCGGGGATTACGGGTGAGACGCTGCCTTCATTCCCGAATCGGGCAGTGGTTGTCATGGCCGGGGATCATGGGGTATGTGAAGAGGGAGTCAGTGCCTTCCCTGCTGAGGTTACCCAGCAGATGGTGCTGAACTTCCTGAATGGCGGGGCTGCGGTTAATGTCTTGTCCAGACTGGCTGAAGCGGATGTGCTGTGTGTGGATATTGGCGTGAACGGGGAGATTAATCACCCGGATTTGATTAAGCGGAAGATCAGATATGGAACAGCCAATATGGCTGCTGGACCCGCAATGAGCAGGGAAGAAGCTGAAGCCGCCATCCTGGCAGGCGCACAGGTTGTGAAGGAGGCTGTCGCAAGAGGGACCAAGCTGTTCGTGACCGGAGAGATGGGGATTGGCAATACTACGGCCAGTTCTGCGGTGATGAGCGCGCTTACAGGAATTACGCCTTTGGAGAGTGTAGGACGGGGAACCGGCTTGAATGACGAGCGTCTAAGACACAAGGCTGTGATCGTTCAGCGAGCAATCGAGCTCAACCGGCCCGATGCGGATGATCCTGTAGATGTACTGGCTAAAGTAGGAGGGCTTGAGCTTGCGGGGCTCACGGGGGTTATTCTGCAAGCCGCCGCGAACCGGTGTCCTGTGGTTATTGATGGATTTATCTCCAGTGCCGCCGCCTTGATCGCTGTTCGTATAGCTCCAGAGGTCCGCGAGTATATGATTGCTTCCCATGTATCTGAAGAACAGGGCCATGCCCTGCTGCTGCGCGAACTCGGGTTAGTTCCCATGCTGGACCTGGGCATGCGTCTTGGTGAAGGCACAGGCGGGGTACTCGCGCTGCACCTGATTGATGCCGCCTGCCGGATTCCAGCCGAGATGGCGACCTTTGAAAGTGCAGGTATCTCCGGGGCGGACGAGGGCTTACAATGAGTGTTCTTATCACGGGAGGCGCCCGCAGCGGGAAGAGCGCATTTGCAGAGCGATGGTGCATGAAGCATGCTCCCTCCGCGGTATATATTGCTACGGCTGAAATTTATGATGACGAGATGCGTGAACGGGTGGCCCTGCATCGCAAGCAGCGGTCTGACGCCAGTTATGCATGGACCACATGGGAAGAGCCGCTGCGTCTGACGGAGCACCTTAAGGAGCTGGCCGGATCGTATCAGAATACGCCGGCGGTGTTGGTGGACTGCCTTACTTTGTGGCTATCCAATGTTCTGCTCGGAGCGGGGGATGACCCGGATAACGATGTTATAACGGTGGTTGAACAGGAGATTGAGCGGCTTGTGGACGCAGTTCAGGCGTATCCGGGGCTTCTGGTTCTGGTCACCAATGAGGTAGGAAGCGGTATTGTGCCTGAATATCCACTGGGCCGCCAGTACAGGGACCTTGCGGGCAGATTGAACAGGCGGGTGGCCGAGATCTCTGAGCAGGTATTTCTAGTTACGGCGGGAATTCCAGTGGAGCTGAAGAGCAGGGCGTATAAGTTATGAGAGGCCGGGGGCAGGCAATCCTGGCCGCTTTTCAATTTCTGTCGCGCTTTCCGGTAAGAGCCCAGCTTGACTTCACCCCCGAGCTGCTTAAGCGAAGTACAAGCTTCTATCCGCTTGTGGGAGCGGCTATAGGCTTGGCCACCTGCTTGCTATCCCTTATATGCGCCTGGGCGCTTCCGCCTCTGCCTGCTTCGGTTATCATCCTCGCAGGCTGGATCTACCTGACGGGCGGTCTGCATCTTGATGGCTGGATGGATACGGCGGACGGACTGCTGAGTTATCGATCCCGTGAGAAGATGCTGGAGATTATGAAGGACAGCCGGGTAGGAGCTATGGGCGTGATCGCGTGCGTCCTGCTGCTGATGCTCAAGGCAGCTTTAATTGCCTCATTTCTGGAGAAGGGGGCGCTGCCGCTCGCACTTCTCACCGTCCCCCTGTGGAGCAGGTGGTTCATGGTGCATGCGATAGCAGGCTGGCCTGCGGCAAGGGGCAGCGAGGGCCTGGCAGGCCGATTCGGCGGAATGAAGAATTATTCATCGCAGATTGCTGGACTATGGGCTCTAGTTCTGTCAGGTGCCGCCTTGGTTCTCCTCAAGATATGTGGATACGGGGAAGGATTGAACTGGCTTCAATTAGGAATTTGTTATGCGGCTGTGCCGGCGGCAGCCTGGTTAATAGGCAGGTTCGCGGCGAACAAGATCAGCAGCAGATTAGGCGGGCTTACTGGAGATACTTACGGGGCCTTGAACGAAGGATTAGAAGTGATACTTATGCTTATCCTGGTGATCATTATTCGTTGATTATAAATGGAGGAGGGGGCGGGTCATGGAACAGCGGATAGACTCCAGGGGTGCTGTCCTGATGCTTCAGGGAACGGCTTCGGATGTGGGAAAAAGCATTGTTACCACGGCGCTATGCCGTATTTTCAAGCAGGATGGAGTGCGCGCCGCTCCGTTCAAATCGCAGAATATGGCGCTGAATTCCTATGTAACTGAGGATGGCCTTGAGATCGGCAGAGCCCAAGGGGTGCAGGCCGAGGCTTGCGGGATCCAGGCCACCACGGATATGAATCCCATTCTGATTAAGCCGACTGGGGATATGCATGCCCAGGTCGTTGTGCATGGGAGGCCGCTTGCCCATATGAGCGCTGCCGCTTACCGCAGCGACTTTCTGCCGGAGGCCAAGCGGACAGTAGTGAATGCTCTTGATCGTCTTCGTTCTTCCTATGAGATTGTTCTTATGGAGGGGGCGGGGAGCCCGGCGGAGATTAATCTGAAAGACAGGGATATCGTAAATATGAATTTGGCAGGGTGGGCGGATGCCCCTGTTCTGCTAATTGCTGATATTGACCGGGGCGGGGTGTTCGCGTTCCTTGTAGGGACTCTTGAGCTGCTGACTTCCGGGGAACGGGCCAGGGTCAAGGGATTTATTATTAATAAATTCCGCGGTGATCTCGCGCTCCTTCAGCCCGGGCTGGATTGGTTGGAAGAGAGAACCGGGATACCGGTTCTGGGTGTGCTGCCCCATATTCCGGATCTGAATATCGAAGATGAGGATTCGGTTGTGCTGGACAGCAGCTCAGGCCGAAGCTCCGCCCGGAGTCTGGATATCGCTGTCATCAGGTATCCGCGGATTTCAAATTTTACAGACTTTGATACTCTGGCTGCGGAAGAGGATGTTACCTTGCGTTACGTATCTCGTGGGGCTGAACTGGGTATACCTGATGTTATTATCCTTCCCGGGACCAAGAATACCCTTGGAGACCTGATCTACCTGCGGGAGCAAGGACTGGATCAGGCCATTCATGCGGCAATGCGCCAACCGAATACGAGGCTTGTGGGGATATGCGGTGGCTATCAAATGCTGGGCAGAGAGCTGACGGACCCTGACGCTTATGATTCAGGACGGGCAGGCGAGGGCGCCGGGCTTGACTGGCTGCCCATGAAGACGGTGTTTTTGCCTGAGAAGAAGACCATTCGTGTTACTGGAACCCTGCTTGAGGCTCATTCGAAGCTCATCCATTCGGAATCTCCAGTCATACCCATCCAGGGTTATGAAATACATACAGGTGAATCCACTTGGATGGAAGGAAGTGTCCCCAAGCCATTATTTGAACTTACCAGCAGCCATCGGGCAGTCGAAGAGAAATGGCTGGAAGGCGCAGTAAGTGAAGACGGCCGGATAATGGGAACTTACCTGCATGGGGTGTTCGACAATGATCTATGGCGCCGCGCCTGGCTGAACAAAGTGAGGCTGGACAAGGGCCTTGCGCCTATTCATGATACTTTCTCGGCGGCAGACCGCAAGGAACAGGCTTTCGACCGACTGGCCTCAATTACGCGCGAGCATCTGGATATGAACCGGATCTACGAGATTGCGGGCTTAACTTCCCGGAGTCCGGATAGGTAAGTTGAACAACTTATTCAATACCGATAACCAAGGGTCTGAAATGAGTGTGAAATGATGCTGGAGTAGCGGTTCTCAAGGAATCTTCTTAGGCTGCCATACGTGTAACTCGACAGTTCAACTTAAATAGGATTTGGACCTTCTAATGACAAAAAGGTATAGCCATGTCCAAGAGGTCTGTGTTAGAGTAGTATTTGCTCTTCCTGAGGTATCCTAAGCCTTAGATCAGCCGCGGTTCGTAACCATCCCGCGTAACCAAAACTAGGAAGGAAGAGGAAGATGTTCAATTTTAGCTGGGGCGTGCTGTTCGTTCTTGTGAACTTCACGTTCTTTTTGATGTGCTACAAGTTCTTTGGTAAGAAAGGGCTGTATGCATGGATTGGCGTTGCGACCGTTATCGCCAATATTCAGGTAGCCAAAACGATCGATATGTTCGGTATTGTCATGACTCTCGGGAACACGATGTATGTAAGTCTGTATCTGACCAGCGACCTGCTGAATGAGAAGTTCGGACGAGAGGAAGCCCGCAAAGCGGTCTGGTTCGGCTTCTTCACCTTGATTATGACGACGGTTATTATGCAGATGGTTCTGATCTTTGAACCACAATCCGGTGATTTCGCTCAACCGGCTATGCAGACGATCTTCGGTCTTCTGCCGAGGCTGGCCATTGGAAGCCTCACTGCATACTTCATCAGTCAGTTCCTGGATGTACGTCTGTATGCGTGGATTCGCAAATTCTATCCGAAGCGGAATCAGCTCTGGATAAGGAATAACGGAAGCACGATGATTAGTTCTTTTGTAGATACGCTGATTTTCTGTACAATTGCCTTTGCTGGCCCGATGTACAGTCTATCCGACTGGTTGGAAATCTTGTTCACGACCTATATCGCCAAATTCGTACTGACCGCTGCCGGTACGCCATTCTTATATATCGCCCGGAACTTCAGGCACAAGGAAGACGAAGCCACGCTTCTTCGTGCGGGGCAGTAACAGACAGAAGAGAACTGGCACCCCAGGTTAATCAACTACAGTATCATTGGTTCAGGCGTGGTCTGGCGTCTATTTTATGATACATGAAGAAACCTCGCTTAAATTAGAATCGGATGGTGGTACTTCCGTTCTAACAAGGCGAGGTTTCTTCAGTTCTACATATTCTGAAGGCAGCCTATTCCAGGATCGTCAGCGTCTTAGGGAATGAGGTTAAGACTTCGACTCCGTCTGGAGTCACAGCGATGTCATCCTCAATCCGGACCCCCCCTACTCCCGGGACATAGATTCCCGGCTCCACGGTGAACACATTGCCTGCTTGCAGAAGTGCTTCGTTCTTCCCGTGGACACATGGATATTCATGCACATCAATCCCCAGTCCATGTCCGAGCCGGTGCATGAAATATTCGCCGTAACCAGCCTGATCGATGACTGTGCGTGCGGCAAGATCGATTGAGGCAAAGGTTACGCCTGGTCTAATACAGCGAATGGCCTGTTCATTGGCTTCGAGTACCGCTTTATAGATTTGGGTGAGCTCCGGGGAAGGTTCGCCGAAGGCAAAGGTCCGGGTAATATCCGAAGCATAACCATCCGCATAGACACCTATGTCGTACATTAGCAGATCGCCGTGCTTCAGCTTTCTCGTTCCTGGCACACCATGAGGAAGAGCCGTCTTCTCACCAAAAAGCACCATAGAGTCGAAGGAAGGACCGTCAGCGCCCAGTCTTCTGATCTGATACTCGATTTCAGCTACGAGTTCATTCTCCGTAACGCCTTCCTTTACTTTGGTCAGACCTTCTTTCAGCACTTGCTCTATTAAAAGGACGGCATGCTTGATCTTGGCAATTTCGTCTGCGGATTTGCGAACTCTCATATCCTGAAGCCAGGGGCCGAGATCCTGATACCGGGCGAAGGTCAGATGTTCCTGGAGTGACTCGAAACGGGCTACCGAGAGATGATTCTTTTCCAGCGCCATCGTTCCAGATGATCCCTTCAGTGCCTGGTTGAGTACGAGATAAGGATTATCCGTATCCGTATGTGTATAAATGCGGCTGATGTCAGAGGCGGCATGGGCGGCTTCTTCATCCAGAGCAGGGACGACGAGGAAGGGTTCTTCACCAAGCGTCATCGCTGCAGCAAGAAATCGTTCATGAGGATTGCTTAGAAATCCGGTTAAATAATAGACATGCTTGGGGTCGGTAATTAGCAAAGACTGTATCCCGTGTTCTTGCATCTGGTGCTCAAGGGTAGACCATTTCAGGTTCATTGATGTACTTCCTTTCAAGATTGAGAGATAAGCGCCTGCCTGATGTCCCGCATCTGCTCCATATGGCGCTGTTCATGCATACCTAAAAATTCCCTCCACTGCTTCAGATCCATAAGTCCGAATACGGGATGGGGAAAAGACAGCTGGGTCAGCTGATCATCGGTATGTCCTTCAAGCACCTGGATGAGTGAAGCACGGGATTGCTCCAGCTGCTCCTTCAGCTGCCCGAAGGACCTCGGTTCTTCAGTCGGAATCATATGAGGCGGTGCCTGAATACGGCGGGTTCGGTCAAGCGTCAAATGATAGGGCTTGATGCTTGTTGGAGCGGACTGACCCTGCTTCAGGGTTTCACCAAATTTATGGGCTATTGTCCGCTCCATCAGGTACAGATGATCGAGTACCTGGGCGATGCTCCATTGTCCGGGGTCAAGGCGGACGTTAAGCTGCCGATCATTCAAACCGGCTGCAAGCTCATATATGTGCTGTCTGATTTGCTGATTCTGTTCCATGACACCTGCCTCCTTTGTGATTGCTTATATTGAGATCATATCAGAATTGGAAAAGGATAAAAAATAACATGCCTTCGACTGGAGATGTGGCGCTGCTTGGCCATGTTTAATTTTGCGGAGATTACGGTATAAAGGAGATATCAAAGGATAAGAGGTGAGAAGCATGGAGGAGCGCGGCAAAATCAACAATGGGCCATCCGGCATGGATAATCCCGAGCAGTACAAGACCGATCAGGAGAGCTTGTTCGACAAGTTCGAAAGCGAGCTGAATGTGGATTCAATCCCGGTGGAGGATCTGAATGAGGAAGTTAGGGAAGAGCGTAACAAGGAAGAGACCAAGCATACTTCTTCTACTCAGAAGAAATATAAGGTGGATTTTGAATAGCGAGGGGTCCGGGCAGGCAGCACAAAGACTCCGTCAATCTGGGTGATGACGGAGTCTTTGTGCTGCATGTATCCTCCTATTGCTCAGCTGGTAACAGATATGCGGCCTAGGGCCAAGCGCCTGACGTATCTAACGCCATTAATGCGGTCTTGAAGCATCTAACCTTGAATCTAGCGTGATCCTGACGCCGCTAACCCGAACTTGACGCATCGACACATCTAACGTTACTAATGTGCCCGTGCTCGGAAGCTTCAATCGGGGCCGCAGGCCGCTAATCCCGAAGTTCCCTGATTAGTCCGGCCGGGGTGCCGCCTTGAAGGACGCTCACCATATTCTCCGCAGCCTGCATGGCCATGTCCAGACGTGTCTTCTCGGTGGATGAGCCAATATGGGGGAGCAGTACCACATTAGGAAAGGACAAGAGCGGATTATCCGGATGTACGGGCTCCTTCTCAAATACATCCAGGCCGGCTCCGTAGATTTTCTTGTTCTGAAGGGCCCGGACAAGCGCTTCCTCATCCACCGTCTGTCCGCGTGAGGCGTTAATGAAGATGGCTGTCTTCTTCATCCGGGAGAATTCAGCCTCCCCGATCAGATGATGCGTATCCTCCGTGAGTGGAGTCATAAGCACGATGAAGTCGGATTGCTCAAGCAGTTCCTCCATTGTCACGTACGAGGCGTTAAATTCCTGCTCCCCTTGTTCATTGCGGTTGCGGTTATGATACAGAATATTCATGCCGAACCCGAATTTGGCTCGGCGTGCAACTGTTCGGCCGATGCTTCCCATCCCAATGATGCCAAGCGTCTTGTGATGTACATCCAGACCGAACAGGCTTTCATTATCTCCGCGCTTCCAGCTGCCTTCCCGTACGTACTTGTCCATTTCAGGGACACGCCGTGCAACAGACAGCATCAGAGCGATAATGAGGTCTGCTACGGTGTCATTAAGAACATTAGGGGTATTAGTTCCCTTGATCCCCCGCTGCTTCATTGCAACAAGATCAAAGTTGTTGTAGCCAACACTCATCGTACTCACCACTTTGAGATGGGGAGCATGATCAAGCAGCTCGGCGTCAATCCTGCCGCCTGCAGTCAGCAGACCTTCCACATCGGTAATGTGCCCGGCCAGCTGTTCAGAGGTTAGGGGCTTCTCACCTTCCCATTTGCTGTACGTGCAGTGCCTGCCGATATACGCCTCCACCTCTGGAGGAACGGGTCTGGCTATGAATACTTTCGGTTTGGTTGTTGTCATACCGGGAACTCCTCTCCGTTCGGGCTGAATGAAGTTCAGTTTGAACCTACACTCCCATATTACCCTAAAAGGAGTCCCCCTGATAATGGGCCGCGAGCAGCTGGCCTATCTTACCGGTTATCAATCTTCTCCGGATACATATCATGGTTCATCATCCGGTGGTCAGCCATTTGTTCATACTTTGTGCCTGGCCGGCCGTAATTGCAGTAAGGGTCAATGGAGATGCCGCCGCGAGGTGTGAATTTGCCCCAGACTTCAATGTACTTCGGATCCATCAGCTTGATCAGATCGTTCATGATGATATTCATACAGTCCTCATGGAAATCACCATGATTGCGGAAGCTGAACAGATACAGCTTCAGCGACTTGCTCTCTACCATCTTGATATCCGGAATGTAGCTGATGTGCAGAGTCGCGAAGTCAGGCTGGCCGGTAATCGGGCAGAGGCTTGTGAACTCGGGAAAATTGAATTTTACGAAATAATCACGATACGCATGCTTGTTCTCGAAGCTCTCCAGAACTTCAGGGGCGTATTGGAACACATATTTGGTTCCCTGGTTGCCCAGCAGGGTCAGATCCTGCATCTCACTTGGTTGTCTTCCGCTCATAATTTGAATTTCCTCCGATATCTATAAAGTTAAACCCCGCGCTTGTTCCCCCATACGAGGGTGTGCAGCTGAGGCAGTACGCGAACGTTATTCAGCGCTTCAGATTGCATGACATTCTCAATCAGCTGTTCATATTGATGAAGGAGCTCGGAAGCATGGGCCTCCGTATCCATCCGCTGGACATCCGGATTCCCGACCTGCAGGAACATAACCGTATCAGGATAACGGGCGTGTACCTGAGTGGTATAAGCCAGGTCTTCCTCATCAAAGATAACTACCTTCAGACTGTAAGCATAGCCATGCGGTCTAGCCGCAAGCTTGAATACAATCTCGTCAAGCTTCTCCCAATCGGTTGCCATTCCTGAGCTTGGCGGCTTCGGAGAGAGAGTAACCTCATCAGTCTCATTCAGCCAGTCCTGCCAGCGGGACCCTTGAGTCTCCACTGCAATACGGATCCCCTCCGATTTCAGGAGGGAGACAAGAGACCCAAGCTGCGGCAGCAGGGCAGGGTTCCCGCCAGACAGAGTCACGTGGGAGAAGCGGGTGCCTCCGATGGCCTTCAGTTCCTTCCAGATCTGCTCCGCGCTCATGGGCTGAATCAGATCCTTGGCACTGCCATCCCAGGTAAAAGCAGAATCGCACCAGGAGCAGCGGTAATCGCAGCCCGCCGTACGCACGAACATCGTCTTCTGGCCGATGACCATGCCTTCGCCCTGAACGGTCGGACCGAAGATTTCGAGTACGGGAATGCCGGGAACCGTCTTGACCTCAGCTGAATTATTCACCGGTCATCCACTCCCGTCTAACTTCGGCGTAGCTGGTCGGCGTCTCATACAGCCTTATGAACTCGGTACGTCCATCACATATTAGAGACTTGTACTCTTCAGACAATAGAGCTTCTTCCATCTGTTCGTACAGCCATACGACCATATTCTCTGCGGTGGTGTTCATAGGCGGCAGAGTCTCGTTCAAATAACGGTGATCGAGATAAGTCTCCATCCGGTTTTTCCAAATTTCCTTGATCAGCCCGAAATCAGCCGTAATCCCGGTATTATCCGGCCGTGCACTGATTCCAATGACAGCTTTATAGGTATGGCCGTGCAGATTCTTGCACTTGCCTTCATATGCGTGTAGATGATGCGCGGCATCAAATGTAAACTCCTTGCTCACCAGCACTCTCCGGTTGTGATAGCGGAGCTCGCTGGCCTGAATATCAACCCCGAACTGCTGGAGCTTTTCTACGATGCGAAATTCACCTGGTGTCCGGCTCATGAGCGATCCCCTTCCTTGCGGGACTGGAGGAATTTGTCCAATCCGGACTGTCTCAGCTTGCAGGCAGGGCATTCTCCGCAGCCGTGTCCAATCACGCCGTTATAGCAGGTCAGCGTCTTCTCGCGCACGAAGTCGAACGCGCCGAGCTCATCCGCAAGCGCCCAGGTCTCAGCTTTATCCAGCCACATAAGCGGGGTATGAATCACAAAATTGTAGTCCATTGCGAGATTCAAGGTAACATTCAGGGATTTCACAAAGCTATCCCGGCAGTCCGGGTAACCGCTGAAATCGGTCTCGCATACACCGGCGATCAGGTGCCTTGCTCCGGCTGTCTTGGCGAGTACAGCGGCAAAGCTGAGGAACAAATGATTGCGGCCTTCCACAAAGGTGCTAGGCAGGCTGCCCTCTTCTTGTGTAATCTCGATATCATCACGTGTAAGAGCGTTCGGAGCCAGCTGGTTCAGCAGACTCATATCGAGCACGGTATTCTTGACTCCAAGCTCATCAGCAATCTGCTTGGCACATTCAATCTCCAGACTGTGGCGCTGACCATAGTTGAACGTAACTGTCTCAACTTCAGAGAAATGCTTCAATGCCCAGAACAGGCAGATGGTGCTGTCTTGTCCGCCGCTGAATACAACGACAGCTTTTTCATTTTTAAGCATAAAAAAACCTCTCTATCTTCAGATATTTGCGGGGCAGATGAATATCATCTACACCTTACGAAGAGAGAGAGTTCTTGAACTGGCATCGCAAAAAAACAAGCCCTGTCATCTTGCGAAAAGGCTAGCTTAGTTTTTTATAGAGGGAGTTCGCGAACCTCTCCCATGCGGCATGAAGCAGCATGGACTTTCTTCAGTTAACGCAGGATGCGCTGAACCATTATAACACAATTAAGCTGGAGGAGAGGATGTAAGTTATGGCTATATAAGTTCAAAAAAAAGGAATGACCGGGTAATCCGGTCATTCCTTGGTGCATGACGAGTTAATGAGTTACTTCAACTGATGTTCCGTAATTCTTGCCCATGCGGCTTCAAAATCCAGCACTTCCGCCTCGGTCTGGCTTCTTTCTTTCCACTCCACTTGTCTGTCCTTAGCCAGCTTGCCAATGACGATACGCAGTGGAATCCCGATCAGGTCCGAGTCCTTGAATTTGACACCGGGCCGCTCGTCCCGGTCATCCAGCAAGACCTCGATGCCCTGACTTGTCAGCTTCTCGTAGAGCTCATCTGCCAGGCTCATTTGGGTCTCATCCTTGATGGATAGCGGAACGATATGAACTTGGTAGGGAGCCAAGGAGGCCGGCCACACAATTCCATTCTGGTCGTGATGCTGCTCGGCCACAGCCGAGAGAATACGGGAGACGCCGATCCCATAACAGCCCATGATGAGGCTTTGCTCCTGACCCGAGGCGTCAGAGTACACAGCTCCAAGCGCCTCGCTGTACTTCGTTCCCAGCTTGAAGACATGGCCAACCTCGATCCCTCGCACCAGATTCATCTCGCTTCCACAGTGCGGGCAGCGGTCGCCGAGAGCCGCATTTCGCAGATCCAGCAAGGTATCCAGGGCAAAATCAATGCCAGGGCGAACCCCGCTTAGATGATAATCGGATTGGTTCGCGCCGGTTATGCCGGTATCCATCATTCCGACCTCTTGGTCAACAAGCAAGGGAATCGTGAGTCCAACCGGCCCCGCAAAGCCAACTTCCGCGCTTGTAACTTGCAGGACGGTGGCAGCATCAGCCAGCTGGACCGATTCAGCACCGGTATAGTTCTTCAGCTTGATTTCATTCACTTCATGGTCACCTCGAACAAGGACAGCCACTATGTTCCCGTCACAGCGATAGATCAGCGTCTTAATGAAGTTGCGGGCTTCTTGCCCTGTAAAGGTAACTAGCTCATCAATGGAGTGAACTCCTGGCGTAGAGAGCAGATGAGGGGTAGGCAGACTTGCTCTGCTGCTTAACCGGGTTTGGAGGTGTTCTGGTTGATAAGAAGTCTTGAATTCTGCTTTCTCCAGATTGGCGGCATAGTCACCTACTGTGCACACTGCAATGGTATCCTCGCCGATATCGGCAAGTGCCATGAACTCATGTGTTTCTCCTTCGCCCCCGATCGCTCCGGCATCCGCCTGTACTGACCTGAAATCGAGTCCGCATCTTGTGAAGATACGAGTATAAGCCGCATGCATGGACCAGTAGCTGGTATCCAGTCCGTTCCAATCTGTATCGAAGGAATAAGCGTCCTTCATCAGAAATTCTCTTCCCCGGAGCAGACCGAAGCGGGGCCGGCGCTCATCCCGGAATTTGGTCTGGATCTGATAGAGGGTTATCGGCAGCTGTCTGTAAGAACTTATCTCATCCTTCATCAGGGAAGTAATAACCTCTTCATGGGTTGGTCCCAGGGCGAACTCCCTGCCATGTCGATCCTTCAGGCGGACAAGCTCCGGTCCATAGACCTCATATCTGCCTGATTGTCTCCAGAGCTCCGCAGGCTGCATGGCGGGCATAAGCAGTTCTTGCGCATCCGCCAAATTCATTTCTTCACGTACAATGTCAGCTGCCTTCTGTAGGACGCGCCATCCGAGGGGGAGGTACGTATATACTCCTGAAGCCAACTGACGGATATATCCTCCGCGGAGAAGCAGACGGTGGCTTTGTATCTCGGCGTCCGCAGGAGCTTCTCTTAGTGTAGGTATCAGCATTCGGCTTTGTCTCATTCATCTCATCCTTTCTCGAAAATAATTTTAAGAACAAAAAAGAGCGCTGTTCGTCAAGGGACGAATGCGCTCGTGGTACCACCCTAATTAGATCATCAGGAACTCTCTTCTGATCCTTAGTCCGATAACGGGGTTCACCGGCAGCGGTTTTGCCGCTGCAGCTTCCAAGGAAGGGAATCTAAGGACCATGCCGGGAAGCCTTTCAGCCTATGGGTTTCCTCTCTATACGGCGGGTATCCGAAGCTCATGATCTTGGTCATAGCTTTTACTAATATTGTCAACTAAATTACAATAAATTCAGTTCAAGGTCAATCCCTATATATTGGACATAGAAGAAGGACTTACAATGGAGTTCCATTAATACGGCCGCGCCCCGTAGGTGAATCTTTTAGCAGTGCCCTGAATAGCTGATTTAACATTAACCAGCTATAGCCGCCTGAACAGGAACCTTTCTCAGACTTACGATCAGCCATATAGCATGAAGGGCTATTACTGCGATAACGATGATATTCCCGTACCAGAATGAATTGCTAGGACTTATAAATTGGATCAAGTTATGTATGAAGTGGAAGGTGATCAGAGGAAGGATGTTGTTATTCATGATGATTAATAAGGCCAGAACAAGGCCTACAAGGAGTGCATAAACAATCTGCAGGATGGTGTCCCATAAGCTCTGACCGGATAGGGCGTTCAGGATATGTGTAACGGCGAACAGGATGCTGGAGGTTGTGACAGCGGCAGTCACTCCTTTTGCAAGCAAAGTTCGCAGGATGAGACCTCTATAGATCGTCTCCTCGACAAAACCAACCAGCAAAGTGACCCCGATGAAGTACAGCAAGGATGAGATTGAGGTAGACTTGAAGCCATTCATACAGTTAATGCCTAGCACAAGCACAAGCGGCAGATAAAAGATCCAGTTCTTGGACGGAATGTTCCGAATGGATTCAAAGCCAAGGGCAGCCCATTTTCTTCTTATTGTCTGATACACCATCAGTACCAACGCGATCGGGATGAAGGCAATGAGAACCGGATCGGTATAGTCCAACTGATTCATTTGTGCATAGGCTCCTGCCGCGAACATGGCTACGAGAAGCAGCAGTTCGATAATAATTACAGCCAGGACGGGCCTCCGCTGCGAGAAGGTTCCTTTATTCGATAATGTGGTCATGACTATAGATCATTCCTCTCTTTAATATCGTTAATCCATTGTTCCTTCATGTTCAAATACTTAAGGCCGTAATGAAGCATCGATACCCGGTAGTAATGCGCCTCCGGATTCTCTAACTCTTCGAGCTCCTTCGATACTATACTCTGGACCTTCTCCAGCTGCTTCACCTGCTTATGAAGTGCGAACCGATATTCAGCTAACCGCTCTTCGCGGACAGCAGGATCCAGGTGATCGTAGAAAAACAGTCTGAGCAAAGGCTCATCCCGGAACAAATCCAGCGGTTCGGCCAACCAGAGTAAAAATTGACGGTGGCCTTCAGGCAGCAAGCTGGCAATCTTCTTATTCTTGGCATCCTCGGTATCTGTGAGGGAAATCCAGCCCTTCTCAGCCAACCGCTTGAGAGCCGGATACAGACTTCCGTAACTTACTTTATAGAAGAGCCCTACCGAGCTGTCGATCGTCTTCTTGATCTCATAACCGTTCATTGGCTGCTCGATAAGCAGTCCCATGATCACATATTCAAGCAAGTATGCTCCCCTCACTTTCTTATATCTAATTGATATATCTATTTGATACATTTAGCATAGCTGATTTCAATAATTTGTCAACAAAAAAAGAGAGGATTTATGGAAATCCTCTCCAGGTCATAACAAAAGCTCATCTTATAGGGAGCCGCGCTTCATATTTTTACCATAATAAATTTCATCCATCTCAACCTTAAGCCGGTCTGTAATCGAAGCCTGCTCTTCAGGGCTTAGCTTGTCCTTCGTGTAGCCGAATAAATAGTTATCCAGATCGAACGCTTTGAGCTTACACTTGGTATGGAAAATATTCTCCTGGTAGACATTCACATCAATCATGTCATACAGCTTCTTATCCTTATCCGGGATGTAGTTCTGTATGGAGCTGATATCATGATCGATGAACAGCTTGCGTCCATTGATATCGCGAGTGAAGCCGCGAACCCTGTAGTCCATCGTCATCATATCCGGTTCAAAAGAGTGGATAAGGAAGTTGAGCGCCTTAAGGGGAGAGATCTCCCCGCAGGTAGAGACATCAATGTCCGCCCGAAATGTGCTGATGCCTTCATCCGGATGTGACTCCGGGTAGGTATGAACAGTGATATGACTTTTATCCAGATGCATAACTACAGTATCGGGAAGGGGACCAGGCGTCTCGTCAAAAGTCTCCGTGTCCATCTCGGCCACGGGTCCTTCGGATACGAGCATCGTTACACTGGCGCCTTGAGGAATATAATCCTGTTTGGCAATATTTAATATATTAGCACCAATAATATCGGAGACGGATTTCAAGATGGCGGTCAGGCGGTCAGCATTGTACTGCTCATCCACGTACTCAATATAAGCATCCCGCTCCTCAGTCGTCTTGGTGTAGCAGATATCATACATATTGAAGCTGAGGGATTTCGTCAGATTATTGAATCCATGCAGTTGTATGGCTTGCTCTGGTGTAAGTTTCATGGCTCATGTCTCCTTAAGTCACAATAATAACTAAATTATTACCTGATCTCATTTGTCCTAGTCTTTTATTGTATACCCGAAACTTGTATATCGGTAACAAGCAGGCTTGAAGCAGGGAGGATCTGCCGAGGCCAGACCTCAAAAAAAGCCTGCAGGCATCGCCTGCAGACTGTGGGGCTATACAGAGATATCCAGTTGTCGCCCCAAATTTGGATCCATGCTCTTCTGAATAAGCTGCACCATATTCTGTGCTTGTGCTTCTGCCTGTTCTTTAGCCATACTAAGAACCTTGATCCCGACAGCTTGAGCCAAGGAAGACTGGCTCATGGATGTAGATAATGCTGCAATGTCCATTACACACCTCCCGTATTACTTATCGGCATGTAACAGATTATTTGGAAGACCCCGTTCTGAATGGCTTCAGGAAGACCTTAGGGATGTCGGTCTCAAAACGCATCATGGCCCCTGTTGTCGGATGTTCAAATGCCAGAATGCGGGCATGAAGTCCGAGTCTGCCGATCTCCTTGCTCTTTGAGCCGTACTTCTTGTCTCCAGCCACAGGATGTCCGATATCCTGCATATGAACCCGGATCTGATTCTTGCGGCCTGTCTCCAGATGTACCTCGAGCAGGGAAAAGAATTTGTTTGACTCCAGTTTTTTGTAATGGGTGATGGCATGCTGCCCATCATTGGGATAAGGGCTGGAGTACATTTTGAGCGTGCTGCTCTCCTTCAGCCAAGAGCTGATTGTGCCTTCCTGCTTCTTCACCTCACCATCGACCAACGCGACGTAAGACCTCTCTTTTACAATATCCTGCCAGGAGTTCTGCAGAATTTGCTGTACCTTCTCACTCTTGGCAAATAACATGACGCCCGACGTATCCCGGTCCAGCCTGTGCACAATAAAGATCCGGTTATCAGCGTTCTCTTCTCTAACATGACTCATCAATTGACGGTATGCGGTGATCTCATTCTCCTGACCTGCCGAGACGGATAACAGCCCGTGTTCCTTCTGGATGACAATAATATCCTCGTCTTCAAAAAGTATCTTCATGCCGATCAGCGGCGGTGCTGAGCTGACCTTCTCCTGATGGATGGACACCAGGTATCCCGGCTCAAGCTCATAATTGTAGGCGGTAGTCGGCTGGCTGTTCACGGTTACCTGGCCCCGGGCCAGTATGGATTTGACCGAATTCCGGCTTAAGTGATTTAGTGTATCCACTAGAAAAGGGAGCAGCTGCGCAGGCTCTTTCACCGTGTATATCTTCGGCTTGGCGGGGCTGCTGACTTTGGTCGTACGGCCTTTGTTATAACTCTTCTTCTTCAATGTTCATGCCTCCTGGGACTCCGTGCTAGATGGTTGCTTGTCTATGACCGATGATACCCTTATTACCCTGTCCGGGTCAATGCAGCGGGCGGTTGCCCAATCGTGCAAACCCCGTTACACTATATGAATGAACTCAAGAAGGAACAATGTTTAGTTCATTCTATATATCAAGGCAGGACCTTTTATCCTGAGAAGCGTTTTGGAATAAAGTAAGGAGATTTCTTACATGAATGCTGAAATTTATACAATAGAGCAAGCACAAGAACTGCTGCAGAAGTACTACGGATATCCGGATTTTCGTGAAGGGCAGAAGAAGATCGTGGAAAGCCTTCTTCATGGAGACGATACGCTCGGTATTATGCCTACCGGGGGCGGTAAGTCGATCTGTTACCAGATTCCCGCGCTGCTGCTGCCGGGTCTGACTTTGGTAGTGTCACCACTGATCTCTCTGATGAAGGATCAGGTTGACGCGCTAACGACCATGGGGATCTCTGCCGCTTATATCAACAGTACCTTAAGTGGAAAAGAAGTGAATGAGCGCATCCGCGCAGCAAGGCGGGGCGAGCTTAAGCTCCTGTACGTGGCTCCCGAGCGGCTGGAGCTCGACTGGTTCCAGAATGAAATGGCCGATTTGTCGATTTCATGCGTAGCGGTCGACGAAGCTCACTGTGTGTCCCAGTGGGGACATGATTTCCGGACAAGCTATTTGTCGGTCGCTCCCTTTGTCTCCTCGCTGCCCGATCGTCCGATCCTGGCCGCATTCACGGCTACAGCGACGCCGGAGGTTATGGATGATATGCTGCGGCTGCTACGTCTCCAAGAGCCTGCTGTATTCGTTACTGGCCTTGGCCGGGACAATCTGGCCATGTCCGTCCTGCGCGGGGAGAACAAGCGGGAGTATGTCATGAATTATACGGCCAGCCATCCGGCCGAACCGGGAATCATCTACGCGGCGACCCGTAAGGAGGTCGATGATCTGTATGAACGGCTGCGCCAGGCCGGCATTCAGGCGGGTAAATACCACGCCGGCTTGTCTGACCAGGAGAGAGCCGACAATCAGGAGGCTTTTCTATACGATGATATTCGGGTAATGGTCGCAACCAACGCGTTCGGTATGGGAATTGATAAATCCAACGTCCGCTATGTAATCCACTATAATATGCCTAAGAATATGGAAGCGTATGTGCAGGAGGCGGGCCGTGCGGGGCGGGACGGGGAGCCAAGTGATTGTATTCTTCTGTTCAGCGCCCAGGACATCATGACCCAGAAATTTCTGATCGAGCAGAACCCCCAGGAAGGGGACCGGAAGCGGAACGATTACCGGAAGCTGCAGCAGATGATCGAATACTGCTACTCCAACCGCTGTCTAAGGTTCGCCATGCTTGAGTATTTCGGCGAGGAGCATGATCAGAAGCCCTGCGGGATTTGCAGCTCATGCCGGGATGAGAGAGAGCTGACCGACATGACGCGGGATGCCCAGGTTATTTTCTCCTGTATCTACCGGATGAGGGAACGATTCGGCGTCTCTATGGTGGCTTCTGTGCTCAAAGGCTCACAGAACAAGAAAGTGCTTCAATACGGGTTCGATAGTCTGCCTACCTATGGCATGCTGCGGACGCGGACCGAGAAGGAGATTTCGGAATTAATCAATACCTTTGTCGCAGATGGTTATTTGAGCTTGTCCGAGGGTCAATATCCTGTTGTTCGTCTCCAGCCCGTAGCTGCTGATGTACTCAAAGGGAATCACCAGGTGATGATGCGGGCACCGCTGCCTTCCGCTTCGACCTCATCTTCGGGCAGTTCCCGCCGAAGAGGAACCTCTTACGATACTAGTCCATCGGCAGTCAATGAGACCGTGTTCGAGCAGCTCCGGCTTATCCGCCGTGACCTTGCCGAGCGGGAGAGAGTGCCTTCCTATATTATCTTCAACGATGCCACACTGCGCGAGATGAGCGTGGTCTGTCCGCAGACCGAAGCGGCCATGCTAAGGATTAAGGGGGTAGGGGAACTGAAATACAAGAAGTACGGCCAGCCCTTCCTTGACTTCTTCCTGAACCAAGGCGGCGCACCGGATATGGACAATGACAATGACAATGACGATTATTTTTAGGTAGTTAAGTTTTGTATCATCGCTTTGTCTCCCGCTCCAGCATCAGCGGAGGGGGCGGAATCGTCCTGGAGAAGCGCCAGCGTTCGCCTTTGCTCCCGGATTCCATCACTGAAAGTGATTCAATCAAGGAATCTGGGAGCAACAGCGATCGTAAGGATGATCCGCCCACGGAGCGCCGCGCCACTCACCAAGGACGATCCACCCGAGGAGCGCCGCACCATGCGCCAAGGACAATCCGCCCAAGGAGCGCCGCACCCATGCACCATACTTTTTCAAATTAAAGAAGGTTGTGAACCATGAAAGTTATCCTGTCAACGCTCAACGCCAAGTATATTCACACATCTCTGGCAATCCGCCTGCTCAAGGCGTACAGCGACCATGAATTCGACATACAGCTTGCCGAATATACTATCAAGGACCCCGCCATGAACATCGTCTCGGATCTGTTCAACAAGAAGCCGGATGTAGTCGGCTTCTCCTGCTACATCTGGAACATTGAAGAGACGCTCAAGGTCGTCGAAATTCTGAAGAAAGTCATGCCTGAGGTCACAATCGTTCTGGGCGGACCTGAAGTGTCCTACGATACAGAGTACTGGATGAACCGGGCGAGCCATGTTGATTTTATTGTCATGGGCGAAGGGGAAGAGGTCTTTCACCGGCTGCTTCAGGAGCTTAGCGGGGAGCGCAAATTTCACTTTGTCTATGGCATAGCCTACCGCAAAGATCAGGAAGTCGTTATCATGCCTGGCCATCCCAAGAGCGATTTGAACTCCTTACCGTCACCGCATCGATTCCAGGAAGACATCCCTAATCTGGGCAAGCGAATTGTGTATTTCGAGACCAGCCGGGGTTGTCCGTTCAACTGTCAGTTCTGCCTGTCCAGTATCGAGGTTGGAGTTCGTTATTACGATATTGAGCGCGTGAAATCGGATATTCTCTATCTGATCCGTAACGGTGCCAAGATCATCAAATTCCTGGACCGGACCTTCAATATTAATAGGGCGTACGCTATGGAGATGTTCCAATTCCTCATTGAGAACCATCAGGGCTGTATTTTCCAGTTCGAGATCACCGCGGATATTATGCGTCCGGAGGTTCTCGAATATTTGGCAGAGAATGCGCCTCCCGGGATCTTCCGATTTGAAATTGGCGTGCAATCCACCAATGATGCGACCAATGAGCTGGTCAAGCGCCGTCAGAACTTTACCAAGCTGACGCGGACGGTGACTACGATCAAGAACAGCAGGAAGATCGATCAGCATCTGGATCTGATCGCAGGTCTGCCTGAAGAGAATTATGATTCCTTCCGCCAGACGTTCAATGATGTATTTGCTCTGGGACCTGAAGAGCTGCAGCTCGGCTTCCTCAAGATGCTTCGGGGAACCGGACTTCGGAATGATGCGAAGAAATACAATTACACATACATGGACCACGCACCTTATGAGATTTTGGGCAATGATGTGCTGCCTTTCTCTGACATTGTCAGACTCAAGCGGCTGGAGGATGTGCTGGAGAAATACTGGAATGCCCATCGTATGGACCATACGCTGCATTACTTGATGAAGCACGAATTCGACTCGCCCTTCGATTTCTTCCAGGACTTCGGCAACTATTGGGAAGAGCAGGGGTGGCAGCGGATCGGGCATCAGCTTGAGGATTTGTTCACAAGACTCCAGGCCTTTCTGGATTACAGGGGACTAAGGCGTCCTGAAGTGGTTATGGGACTTATGCAGCTCGACTATTTCCTCGGCCACAAGTATAAACCGCGGAAGATCTGGTGGGAGACAGGTGTGGATAAAGACCGTAGAAGTGCCTACTTTAGAGCGCTGACCGACAGAGCTGACCAGATCTCTGGGGATTTTGCGAGCCTTGGAATTCAGGATAAGGAGCTGCAGAAATTCGCAGTCGTGGAGGAGCTTTCCTTCCCGCTTCATAAAGTATTGAAAGATGAGCCCCTCCTGGACTCAGACAATGAGAAGACCCTGCTAATTGTCCTATATCAGCAGAATGACGCGGAGCTTCCTGTGTTCTATACCATGCCGCTGTCCGGAATAACTTCACTTGACCAGGGGTTGTCGTCAAAGTAATTCATGTAAATAAAGGCAGTTTGAGCCTGTCGTTGCTCTTTTGAGCTCTATAATTAGAACAACAGCAAGCCCCCGGGTTAAGGGGGCTTGCTGTTTTCTATTTTCAAGCTATACATGCTGTTCTTGTGGCTGATCAACATTCTTGTTCATAAGGCGAGCAGGGGACATCTGCTTACAAAGTATGACGGTTAATCCATCCCAGCAGGTCACTTGTTACTTCATCGCGGTTGATCTCGTTCAGCAGCTCATGGCGAGCCCCAGGGTATAACCTAAGCTCCACATCCTGAATTGCAAGGTTATGATACTGCCTATACAGACGGCGAACCCCGTCTCCCTTAAGACCGACAGGATCTTCCTCTCCGCTGAATAAATATATCGGCTTGTCTTTGGGAATAAGAGCCATCCGCTCAGGAGTATGAATCTCCAGCAGCAGACGGAAGAAATCACGGAAGAAGCCTGTGCTGCTTATTTGCCCGCACTCTGGATCTTCTATGAATTTATCTACTTCCTTCTGATCACGGGTTAACCAGTCAAAGGGAGTGCGAACGGGCTTGAATGAACGGTTGTAAGGGCCGAATACTACGGCATTGAGCAGGAGGCTGGGATGACGCTCACCTTGCAGCATAACTTGCAGCATAGCCAGCTTTTCACCGATCTCCAGCATTGCCCGCTTCCCGCAGGTACCTGACAGCATGAATCCGGAGTAGTTGTCATGATTGGTATACATAAGCTTTTGAGTAAGAAATGACCCCATACTATGGCCGAGGAGCAGAATTGGCAGCTCTGGGTGCTTGTCCCGGATCACACTTCCCAGCAGAATCATATCGTTCACCATAGCATTGAAGCCGTCCTTGCCCAGCTTACCTAGTTCATCCAGGCTCCCTGCTGTCCGGCCATGCCCGCGATGATCGTTGGCATAGACAATATACCCTTGCTCAGTAAGTTCAGCGGCAATACGCTCATATCTCTTGGCGGTTTCGGCCATTCCGTGCGCGATCTGAATCACCCCGCGGGGGGAGATCGTCTCCATTGAAGAAGGCAGCCAGTTATAGACATATATATTCTTGCCATCTGAGCTCAGCATATTGAAATGGTTCGATTCTATTGAAGTCATCCTCCTTCAGCTAAAGTCCGTATATCTTAAGATGTGCGCGCGGGCTCGAAAAATTCAATACGTTCCCCATCCGGCCCGTTAAAGAAAAAGAACCGGCTTCCATTAGGCAGTGAGCGAATCTCCGGATCCCGTCCGGATAATCCCAGTTCAGCAATCCGGGCATATTCTCTGTCGATGTAGCTTACCGTAAATGCCAAGTGATTCACTCGTCCTTCACTGGCGATTTCAGGAGCATCCTTAATGTAGACGAGCTCGATCTCCACACTTTCCTGTCCGGGAAAAGCCAGAAAGGCTAGACGCAGGTCTTCCCCGACCTCACCAATAGTATAGAGCAGCTTGAGCCCAAGTACTCGTTTATAAAATTCAATGGAATCCTCAAGGGCAGATACGCGGATTCCAATATGTTCAATCTTGTGTATACTCATGTAACTAACCTCATTTCGTAATTAAATAACTTTATACCGAGCTATTACTTCTTCTCGATGGCAATTAAGTACGGTGCGGCAGCCTTCTGAAGCTGCCGGTATATCAAGGACTGCGCTGCAGATAGAGGCAGGGCTGCTGCCCAATCCTGCACAGCAGCCGCTTCAACTTCTCCGCCGGGATGGCCGGGATACAGAACTGCTGTAATTATTCCCCTTGGACGCAGCAGCGTTATTGCCGCTTCGAGAGCGGCTATTGTGCTTGCAGGCTCGGTGATCAGCGAGAGATCAGCGCCTTCTGCCGGCAGATAGCCAAGGTTGAACATTACAGCCCCAACACGGCCGTGGAACTTGGCTGGCACAGCTTCCAGCATGTCTGCATGACTGCGGTGCAGCAGGGTTGCTTCGGCGATCTTGCTTTGGTCTTCCTTGGCAAGACGCTGCCCCGTAAGGGCCAGTGCCTCTGCTTGTACATCAAAGCTAAACACTGCGCCCCTTCGGCCGCAGGCAAGCGCCAGGAACAAGGTGTCGGCACCAGTCCCGGCTGTTGCGTCAATGGCAGCGTCTCCAGGCTGGAGACGAGCGCCTGTAAGCTGATGGGCCATGCTGAGAACGGATTGAAAGCCCATCTTATCGTGCCCTCCAGAACTTGCCCTGCCAGGAGTCACGGGCTTTAAGCTCATTATCTATCGAATTAAGCACTTCCCATTTATTCAGGCTCCACATCGGTCCGATTAGAAGGTCCCTCGGTGCATCACCGGTCAGCCGGTGGACAATCATTTCGGGAGGAAGGAACTCCAGCGTATCTACAATGAGCTTCACATATTCATCTTTCTCCAGAAAGCGGAGCAATCCTGCTTCATATTGTTTGACCATAGGCGTCTTTCTCATCAGGTGCAGCAGATGGATTTTGATTCCTTGAACGTCCATGGCCGCGACTGCCCGTCCTGTATCCAGCATCATTTCATGGCTCTCCTGCGGAAGCCCGTAGATAATATGCGTACATACCCTGATGTTACGACTGCGAAGCTTCTCTACAGCTTCCAGATAACACTGGGTATCGTGTGCGCGGTTGATTAACTGCGAGGTGGATTCATGAATAGTCTGAAGGCCCATTTCCACCCAGAGATAAGTCCGCTCGTTAAGCTCCGCTAGATAGTCAACGACATCATCAGGCAGACAGTCTGGACGTGTGGCAATGGACAGGCCCACTACACCGGGCTGCTGCAGGATGATCTCATAATACTCCCTAAGCTCCTCCACAGGAGCATACGTATTGGTATATGCCTGGAAATAACCGATGTACTTCGCGTTCGGCCATTTTAAATGCTGTTTGTCCCGGATCGTACAGAACTGGGTAACGAGATCGTCCCGGCGGCTTCCTGCAAAATCGCCCGAGCCCCGTGCGCTGCAGAAGGTACAGCCTCCTTTGGCGATGGATCCATCCCGGTTGGGGCAGGTGAAGCCGGCATCCAGCATGACTTTGAACACTTTCTGCTCAAAAACCTCCCGCATTTCTGTGTTCCATGTATGAAATCTCTTACCTCCCCATTGGATAGGGGGTGAAGGCATTTGTATACTCATGGTAACTCCTTTGTATTTGAAATGAGTCATTTTCTTGACTGTGTCTTGAAATATAGCTTTTTTTCTTATGTTACATTGTATCAAAAAACACAAAAAAAGGGGAACCGGAGGCGGTTTGTTGAATTCATCTATCTATTGTGATATTTTAATATCAGTCAGTAACTGAGCCAGCTTGCCAGTCACTGTGTATACTGAGGCTTTTGAATCTCCTCTATGAAGCGGATCCGGCCGTAATGCGGATCTTAAGAATCGTTGGACCCCAATTCCAAATATAGTGAAAAAGGAATCCCAGATCGTTTCCAGCGATCGCATGGATTCCTTTTTCCATTTCCTGAGGCCCTTTTGGTCTTTACTTTTGGGGCAATCTTAGGCACAATAATGCAGGAGTATCAAATGTTCCATGTGCACCTTGCACATGATAAAGGCGGAGGAATGAGATGCGTTTACGCGGTAGAAAAGGGATTCGGGAGAATTTGGAGTCGCAGCAGGATGTCGTTACACTTGATCCCCGGGAGCATAAAGGGCGCTGGGCGGAATGGTTCGGTAATGACAATCCGATCTATATTGAGCTTGGAATGGGCAAAGGACAGTTCATCAGTGGAATGAGTGTCAAATACCCGGATTGCAATTTCATTGGAATGGATATGTATGATGAATTAATCCGTAGAGCAAGTGAGAAGGCGCGTGGGATCTGGGCTCAGCAGGGTGTGGACAACCCCGTTAATGTTAAGCTCGCTTTGGGAAATATTGAGTCACTAGAGGAGTTCTTTGCTCCGGGTGAGGTGGAACGGATCTACCTGAATTTCAGTGATCCTTGGCCAAAATCCAGACACGGCCGCCGTCGGTTGACTCATCCGCGGTTCCTGGATAAATACCGTACGGTTCTGAATGAGAAGGGGGAGATTCATTTCAAGACGGATTCTCTGACCTTGTTTGAGTTCTCACTGAACTCCTTTGCGGCTGCTGGGCTTCAAATGAACAATATCTCATTAAGCCTGCACCGGGAAGGAATCAATGAGGAGCATGTTATGACTGAGTATGAGACGAAATTTGTCGGACAAGGGATGAATATTTACCGCTGTGAGGTTATGGTGGGAAATGAAGCTCTGCGCAAATATCATGAGCACAAGATGGATCAGTTCTGATAACGGAAATGAATAGAAGAAGGGGCTCTTCCTTAGTCGGCTATGACTAATGAACAGCCCCTTCTTTTAGTTCCAGTAGATCAATAATGGCTTGTGCGCTTTGCATAGGATGATATCGCTTGATCTGTTCAATGACGCGCTGGCGGTTGCATTTCACCTCATCATAGTGATCCGTAAGCTGGTTAATCCATTCTGTAATCACATGAAGGCCGGTAATGGGTGTTCCCCATCCCTGTGAAGCGAAATATTGGGAATTCTCTTCCTCTTGACCAGGCAAGGGCTTGTGGAACAGCATAGGAATTCCCTTGGCGAGGCCTTCCGAGCAGGTCATTCCGCCAGGCTTGGTAATCAGAAGATCGGAGACCTCCATCAGCTTATCGATTTCTTTGGTGAAGCCCATAAGATGGATATTCGGGTGCCTGAACCTCGGGTCTTCCTCCATCTTTTGAAGGGACTTAGCATTGCTGCCAAAGCAGAATATAAGCTGAATCTGCTCGCGGTAGCGGGCGAGAAGCGTATTGACAGCTTCATCCTTCATAAAGCCCCATCCACCGCCCATCACCAGCACCGTTGGAATATCAGCAAGGCCAAATTTCATCCTAATATCTTCTTTGCTGTGATGCCGTTCCCAGAAGCTTGGGTGAACAGGAATGCCGGTAATCCGGATTCTGTCTTCCTCCACACCCCGTTCAAGGAGTCTGTCCTTGACCTGATTGGTCGAGACGAGATAGCAATCGACCTCCCGGCTCACCCAGGTTCCATGCGCGTCATAATCCGTAATGACAGTACATAGTGGAACATCAAGCCCGAGCCGCTTCATACGCGAGATCACCGCACTGGGGATCGGGTGGGTACATACAATCACATTCGGACGAATCTGCTTGACGAGCTGTGTGGTATGAGTATAAAAAATACGATGCAGCGCGAGTGTCGTCAAACGGTTCAATGACTTTTTATAATTGCTGCGGTACATCATCCGTACCAGCCGGGGTTGGGAACTGAGCGTTTTCTTATAAGCCGTAATGATGAGTGGAGCCATTCTCGGATTCAAGAAACTTCCAAGCTCAAGGACCTTGGTCTGCACATTAGGCTGTACCTTGCGCAGACTGCTCGAAAGCGCGTAGGCCGCTTGGGTGTGTCCTGCGCCGAACCCTTCGGATAAAAGCAGTACTCTTTGTTTTTGCACGTTAGTTTCACCTTTTCCTGCAAGGTTTTACCATAGCCTAACAATATCCCCTTTAGGGCCATAATGCAACCGTGCCTAATGCGACTCCGGTCCCAATCACGGCTCCAGCCAGCACATCAGACGGATAGTGGAGTCCCAGATAGATCCTGGATATCGCTACAAGCATTGCAATGGGAGCAAGTATAAAGGAAGTCACAGGCTCCATGACCATAAATGGCATTGTTACTGAGAAAATGGCTGTAGTATGGCCTGACGGGAACGAATGGTCTGTTAATGGATCCCGAAATGTGTTGGTCCCCGGAAGGGTTAGATAGGGCCTTACTCGAGGGTAAGTCCGCTTGGCTATCGCGACTGGGATATGACTAATGGCCAGGGAGACGGCTGCTATAAGAGCCGTGTGTCTCCATGGATCCGGAGTGAAGAGCCACAGCAGAACGGTAGCTGCAATGGTAAAGGTTGCGCCTCCCATATGGGTCAGGTAAAAAAGCCAAAAGTTGAGAAAGCTTCTGTGAAGACCGGTATTTATGGCTACAAACAAGCGTTGGTCCAGGTGTGTTAGTTTCACAAGTAATCGATGCATACAATCCCTCCGCTACTGATAGGCCGAACCGATTTAGCCGGAATCATCCCTTATTTATGGAGTGTGGTGTGTTATTTATATAACCAGCCTGAACAACCCATAGCGCAGATTGCCGTTATTATCAGGATAGAATAATCATATTTTTATTCTATGGCCATTTCAAGGTCAGTTTGTTTTATTTTCATTTTTGGCGGGTGCCCATTTTTGACTTGTGAAGGGTACACCTACTACAATGATTCAAATGATATCAAAAAAGTTTAAAGAATTATCAGGTTTTCCGTAAACTTTTCCTGATTATTCTCGTTTATTTTAATATAACCTTTACTTTTATTGATTATTTCAGGCAAAGGGAGGTGCTCAGGAAATAAAAAACGGCAAAATGGATGAAAATAAGACCTAACCGCTATGAATGTAAGGACGAGGTACCACTGTACCCTGATATAGACATTCTTTGGGCGTAATTTACACATAGAAGAGAAATTAGCCTTTTGACAAATCGGACGAATTCGTAGAGAATCGTAATGTCTGACTATTTGTACCCAGATAAAGATAAGGGACAGATGGAGTTGCTTGCTTCACTAAATTTAAAAATGGATTACGGGTCATTAGAAACTGCGATTACAGAATTTAGAGAGAAAACGTAGTTTAATTTCATGAGGGTTAAAAGGGGGGTATCAGGGAATCATGTTGGATGCCATTCTATTCGGACTGCAGGTTATCCTTGCAGTCATTGGTGTGTATCAATTCGTGTTCTCTTTGTTTGGCATGTACAAGAAAAAGAAAAAGCAGCAGTTTCCACCAACTAAATCCTTTGCTGTCTTGGTAGCGGCACATAATGAGGAGCAGGTTGTTGGGGCGCTGATGGAGAACCTGAAGCTGCTCAACTATCCTCAGGATCTTTACGATGTATTCGTTATTTGCGATAACTGTACGGACAGCACGGCTGATATTGTGCGCAGTCATCATATGAACGCATGCGTACGTACCAATCCGAATCTCCGAGGCAAAGGATATGCCATCGAGTGGATGCTGAAAGAACTATGGAAGATGCCGCGCCAGTATGATGCGGTTGTGATGTTCGATGCCGATAATCTGGCTCATCCGGACTTCCTGAACGAGATGAATAATGATCTCTGCAGCGGCGCCCGCGTGATTCAAGGTTATATTGACACCAAGAATCCTGAAGATTCCTGGGTCACTGCATCTTACGGGGTGTCTTACTGGTATGTGAACCGTCTGTGGCAGCTGCCTCGTCATAACCTGAAGATGGCTAACTTCCTTGGCGGTACGGGAATGTGCTTTGAGACTGAGCTCCTGAAGGAAATTGGCTGGGGCGCGACCAGTCTGGTAGAAGACCTGGAATTCACTATGCGTTGTGCGAGCAAAGGGATCTACCCAGTCTTCAACTATGACGCCAAAGTATTCGATGAGAAGCCGTTGACCTTTAAAGCCTCCGCACGCCAGCGTCTGCGCTGGATGCAGGGACACTTCACGGTAGCTCGCAGGTACTTCTTCCCAATGCTCTGGAAGAGTATCAAAGAAAGAAGCTTAACCAAGTTCGATCTGGCTCTGTATGCAGTGAATGTCTACATCGTACTTCTGACGTTTTTGCTTACGGCTTTTATCTGGGCAGATCAATCCTTGTTCAACGGTCCGCATATCTCAACCATGTACAGTTACCTTCCGTTCTGGGTATCGCTGCTGGCTGTGGCCGGTAACATATTTATCTTCCTGGCAGCGATGATCCTGGAGAAGATTACGTATAAAAAAGTATATCTGTATCTGATTTTGTTCCCGGTATATCTGTTCTCCTGGTGGCCAATCACGTTCTATGCTTTCTTCACGCAGAACAACAAGCAGTGGAGTCACACCGAGCATACACGGGTGGTACGCCTGGAAGAAGTTCAAAGCAAGCAGGGGTAATACCCCTGCTTTTTTATTTTTTAATTCCGCTTGACCGGAGCAGTGTTGCTATGGTATATTAATCAAGTATTTGCTGTTAGCAAGCTTTTGGATTGCAAGCAGAGGCCCTGGCTTCTCACCTGTCTGACTTTGGTTGGCTGGTTTTGATCCGATGATTTATGAATGTGAATGTTCATGAAGAATTGATGATCAATTATGGGATGCGGGTGGTAACCTGTATCCCTTTTTATTTTGCTTATTTTGGTCACGACAGTATGGCAACAGACCATTTGGAGGTGGAGAATTATCAGTAAGGAACATTTGATCAATGATGAAATACGGGCGAGGGAAGTTCGTTTGGTTGGTGCAGAAGGTGAACAGATCGGGATTAAGCCGATTCGTGAAGCATTGCAGATGGCCATCGATCTGAATCTGGACTTGGTGAATGTAGCGCCGACGGCTAAACCGCCGGTATGCCGGATTATGGATTACGGCAAGTTCCGTTACGAGACACAGAAGAAAGAGAAAGAAGCCCGTAAGAATCAGAAAATCGTCGATATCAAGGAAGTTTGGTTTCGCGCTAATATCGAGGAACATGACTACCAGACGAAACTGCGTAATGTGATCAAATTCTTGAAAGACGGCGACAAAGTGAAATGCTCTGTGCGTTTCCGTGGCCGTGAAATCACTCATGCCGATATCGGTAAGAAGATTTTGGACCGCGTTAAGGAAGAGGTTACTGAAATTTCGACCATTGAGCGTCTGCCAAAATTGGAAGGCCGCAGCATGATTATGATTTTGGCACCGAAAAACTAAGCGATAAGCTTACAACCTATAAGGGGGAAGTACCATGCCTAAAATGAAAACTCACAGCAGCCTTAAAGGCCGCTTCAAAATTACTGGAACTGGTAAAGTGAAACGCTACAAAGCAGGCCGCAACCACTTGCTATCCGGTAAATCCAAAAGCACAAAACGTGTTTTGGCCGGTAATCCGGTTATGTACGCAGGTGACGTTAGACGTTTGAAACAAGGTCTGTCTAATCTTAAGTAGTAGAACACACTTTCTGGGAGGTTTTTTGATATGGCAAGAGTAAAAGGCGGATTCGTCGTTCGTCGTCGTCATAAAAAAGTATTGAAGCTTGCTAAGGGTTATTTCGGTTCCAAACACCGTATTTTCAAAACAGCTAATGAGCAAGTAATGAAATCATTCCTGTATGCATACCGTGACCGTCGTCAAAAGAAACGCGATTTCCGCAGACTGTGGATCGTGCGTATTAACGCGGCAGCTCGTCTGAACGGATTGTCTTACAGCAAATTGATGCACGGCCTTAAGCTGGCTGAAGTGAACATCAACCGCAAGATCCTTGCTGATCTGGCTGTTAATGATCTTACAGCATTCAACTCTTTGGCTGCTGTTGCAAAAGAAAAAATCAACGCTTAATTGCGTTGATTTATATGGACAGGCGCCCCACGCGGGGCGCCTGTTTTTCTTTTGTCCAAGGCGGGGATACAGGCATGCCTTACCTTCGCGGAATATGTTAGGGGGAAGACATCTGGAGGAGGGGAATGCATGAATTCATCCGCAATGAAGAAGGAAGCACAGAAGCTGTTAGGTAAAAACATCGTCGCTTATAAAAAAGACGGCGCTATGGTTACAGGCAAGCTTGTTAAGATAAGCGGCAATCGTCTAATCCTGGCACCGAAAAAGGGCAAAAAAGTACACACAAAAGCGATATTGCCGCTTGCCTTGTTCGATCTGCTTGCTATTGGAACCCTGCCGTACTCATACGGCTATGGTTATGGTCCAGGACCAGGCCATTATGGTGGCGGTTATGGCTATGGCGGGGGTTATGGATATAACTATGGCTATGGCGGGGGCTACGGCGGCCCGTTCATATTCTAGATCAGCAGGAAGGCAGATTGGAGCGCAGAGGTTTATTCATTTCGTAGCATAGAGATGGCGGGATGAACCTGACGGTCTCATATCCCAGATTGCTGTAGAACATCCGGGCTCTCTCATTTCCGATATCGACCATCACCTTGGCCTTGCTGCACCCGCGTGAAGCGGCGAAGCCCTCTGCTTGCAAGAGCAGGGTCTTGCCATGACGCTTGCGCTGCTGCGCGGGTGCAACGGCCATCATATCAATGTATAATAAATCCCCGTGAATCATAAAATGGATAAAGGCACACGGATCTTCTTCATAACCAGCAGACGCAACAAAAGTAACGCCGCGGTTCAGTCTCACGGGAAGCTCTTTCCTCACGGCGGCAAGCTCTACTTTTGACAGATGCGAATAAGGGACAAGCTCGCTTTCAATCAGCCGGTAAATGACCGGGTCATCCTGCTTCGGTCTCCGGTAACGGATCATGGCTATTCTCCTCCTCACCGTACATATTCTGGGCGCTGTATTCTATCATATGGTGAGGGAGGAAAAGGGTTCCTGAAGATTTCGGATGAACCGATTTTTAAAAAGTGTTGACTACGGCATCCAGGAATCATATAATGTTTCTAAACATTTTAACGCGATAACGCGATACGAAATCGGCAATGATGAGGACGAAGTGTTAGGGGCTCTTTTGATCAGAGAGTGGATGGATTTGCTGAAACCACCACCATTATCCCTTAATGACGAGCTCACCTCTGAGCTGTTCTCCTGAAAAGTTCTTCTACCGGTAATAATCATACGGGTGGAGAAGAAGCTATTAGGGAGAATCGTAAGGTCTACGTTACGGACCATGGGTAGGGAGAGATCCTTTACCCGCCAAGGCTCGGTTCTGCGAAGATCCGGGTGAACATGGGTGGTACCACGGAAGCGATAACCTTTCGTCCCTCGAAGCAGAGATCTGTTTTGAGTGGCGGAAGGTTTTTTTGATGTTATAGGCCAAGGCCCAGATGGATGGTAATTTTGAGAGGAGGATGACTGATGAACGCTCGAATTCCAGAGATGCGCTCTACAGAAGAATTACGTGAGAAATGGATGAAGCCGGAAGTGATTACAGGTTCAGATATCTTGCTCAGAAGCCTGGTGCTTGAGGGCGTCGATTGTGTCTTCGGCTATCCCGGTGGAGCCGTATTATATATTTATGATGCACTGTATGGATTCAACGATTTCCATCACTTGTTAACCAGACATGAGCAGGGAGCTATTCACGCTGCTGACGGCTATGCACGTGCGAGTGGTAAAGTTGGGGTCTGTATCGCCACATCAGGACCGGGGGCAACGAATCTGGTAACCGGAATCGCGACCGCGTATATGGATTCGGTACCTCTGGTGGTTATCACCGGGAATGTAGCGACAACCTTGATTGGTACAGATGCTTTCCAGGAAGCGGATATCACCGGGATTACGATGCCTATCACCAAGCACAGCTATCTGGTGCGTGATGTGAATGATCTTCCACGCGTGATTCATGAAGCATTCCATATTGCAAATACTGGACGCAAAGGACCGGTACTGATTGATATCCCGAAAGACGTATCGGCAGCCAAGACTCTGTTCAACCCTAGCGAGTCCCTTAATCTTCGTGGATACAATCCAACGGTTCAGCCTAATCGCCTGCAGCTTGATAAGCTCCAAGCGGCGATTCGTGAAGCTGAACGTCCAGTAATTCTTGCTGGTGGCGGTGTGATCTACTCCGGTGGCCATGAAGCCTTGTATGAATTTGTGACCAGTAGCGGAATTCCAATTACAACCACCTTGCTAGGACTTGGCGCTTTCCCAAGCGGTCACGAGCTCTGGATGGGAATGCCGGGCATGCACGGAACATTTACCGCGAACCACGGGATTCAGGAAGCCGACCTCTTGATTAACATCGGGGCCCGCTTTGACGACCGGGTGACGGGAGCCCTTGGAGGTTTTGCTCCGAAGGCGAAGATTGTTCATATTGATATCGATCCAGCTGAAATTGGCAAAAATGTACCGGCAGATATTCCGATTGTCGGCGATGCGAAGACAGTGCTCGAGCTGCTCAATCAGACTCCTGTCTATGCTGAGAAGGCCGATGCATGGAGACAGACTATTCAGGCGCGGAAGCAGGAGAAGCCGCTGAAATATATCGATTCAGATACGGAATTGAAGCCGCAATGGGTCATCGAACATTTGAATGAGACCACCCATGGTCAAGCTATTGTGACTACAGATGTTGGTCAGCATCAGATGTGGGCAGCTCAGTACTACAAGTTCAACCAACCCCGTTCATGGATTACTTCCGGGGGGCTTGGAACAATGGGATTCGGCTTCCCTTCAGCCATTGGTGCCCAAATGGCTCATCCTGAACGCCTGGTTATCTCCATTAACGGGGACGGCGGGATGCAAATGTGTTCGCAAGAGCTTGCGATCTGTGCCATCAACAAGATTCCTGTCAAGATCGTAGTTATTAACAATCAGGTGCTTGGTATGGTTCGGCAATGGCAGGAGCTGATCTATGAGAACCGCTACAGCCACATCGACCTGGCGGGAAGCCCGGACTTCGTGAAGCTGGCTGAGGCATACGGCGTGAAGGGACTGCGGGCAACGAACAAGGAAGAAGCCAAGAACATATGGCAGGAAGCTCTGGAGACTCCTGGACCAGTACTGGTTGAGTTCGTCGTACGCAAAGGGGAAAATGTATATCCGATGGTTACGCAGGGCTCCACCATTGATCAAATGTTAATGGGGGATAGCGAATGATGACGAAAAGCCATACAATTGCTGTACTAGTAAATGACCAGCCGGGTGTTCTGCAGCGTGTGTCCGGATTGTTCGGACGCAGAGGCTTCAACATCGAGAGTATCACAGTGGGCCAATCCGAGGAGGAAGGCCTCTCGCGTATGGTCATTGTCACACACGGGGATGACAAGACGCTGGAGCAGATTGAGAAGCAGCTGTACAAACTGATCGATGTCATCAAAGTCATCAACCTCAGCTCCAAGCCAATGGTTGCAAGGGAGCTTGCACTGATCAAAGTCAAGTCCGAGCCATCGGACCGCCCTGAGATTATGGGGCTGGTTGAGACTTTCCGGGCGGCAGTCGTTGACATTGGAACACATAGTCTGATGGTTCAAGTTGTTGGTGACACAGAGAAAATTGATGCTATGATTGAACTGCTGACTCCATACGGAATTCGGGAATTGTCCCGGACCGGAGTTACGGCAATGATCCGCGGAAATGCCTAATTACACAAAACCGCGCATATAGAAGTGCCCGCTCATAGTGAGCGGGGGCTTGAGGGGATCCCCAGAAGGTCCTTTGAAGCACCCGTTCATTATGTGGAGGGTTATACAATCGGCGATAGCTGCAAGGAACCAAGAAGCCAAGGGGAACCGGCAGGCATCGACCAATACTATTCTAGGAGGACGAACGAAAATGGCAGTAACATTGTATTATGAACAAGATGCAGAGCTTAGCCTACTGAAAGGAAAAACGATCGCAATTATCGGATACGGAAGCCAAGGACATGCCCATGCGCAGAACTTGCGTGAAAGCGGTCTTAACGTAGTAGTAGGTCTTCGTGAAGGTAAGTCTTTTGATAAAGCTAAAGAAGATGGCTTTGAAGTATTGTCTGTTGCTGAAGCAACTCGCCGTGCGGATGTAGTTCAAATTCTTATGCCGGACGAAACACAAGCTTCTGTGTACAATAGCGAAATTGCTCCTAACCTCAAAAAAGGTGCAGCTCTCCTGTTCGCACACGGATTTAACGTTCATTTCGGTCAAATCGTTCCTTCCAAAGATAACGACGTACTGCTTGTGGCTCCTAAATCCCCGGGTCACATGGTTCGCCGTACTTATACCGAAGGATTTGGAGTTCCGGGTCTTATCGCAGTTCATCAAGATGCAACTGGACAAGCTAAAGCCATCGGACTTGCTTACGCAAAAGGTATTGGCTGTACACGTGCGGGAGTTATCGAGACTTCCTTCCGTGAAGAGACTGAGACTGATCTGTTCGGTGAGCAAGCCGTTCTGTGCGGTGGTGTAAGCGCCCTGATCAAAGCAGGCTTTGAAACGTTGACAGAAGCAGGTTATGCTCCTGAAATGGCTTACTTCGAGTGTCTTCACGAACTGAAGCTGATCGTAGACCTGATCTATGAAGGAGGTCTGGCTACTATGCGTGATTCCATCTCCAACACAGCTGAATATGGAGACTATGTAACAGGACCACGCGTTGTAACTGAAGAGACGAAGAAAGCTATGAAAGCTGTTCTTTCCGATATCCAGCAAGGTAAATTCGCACGTGACTTCATTCTTGAGAATCAGTCCAACCGTGCATTCCTGACAGCTACACGCCGTAATGAAGCCAGCCACCCAATCGAGGTTGTTGGTGCAGAGCTTCGCGGATTGATGCACTGGATCAAGAAGTAATAATTCTTCTTAGCCAATAAGATTCCAATTCTACACATTAATTTGTCTAGATCATAGGAGACTCTTGGCAGCGTTCATCCGCTGTGAGGAGTCTCCTATTGTTTTATAGAATATTATAACTTATAGCCATAACCTATTAATGTGATAGATTCTATATCTTTGTTTTACCTATTCAGATATGTTACAACAGAATGAGTATGAATTGGACTGAGAATTATAATTAAGGGAGTGTACAAATATGTCAGAAGTGAAGAAAATTGCAGTCATCGATGGAGACGGTATTGGACCGGAAGTGGTGGCAGAAGCTAAGAAAGTATTGAAGCGCACGGAAGAGCTTTTCGGCTACCGTTTCGAAACAGAGCATGCTCTATTCGGAGGTATTGCTATTGATGAGAAAGGTACCCCGCTTCCACAAGAGACATTGGACATTTGTAAATCTGCTGACGCTGTACTGCTCGGTGCGGTTGGGGGACCGAAGTGGGATTCCAATCCAAAGGAGCTTCGCCCTGAGACTGGACTTCTCGGTATTCGTAAAGCGCTGGGGTTGTTCTCCAACCTGCGTCCTGCGGTCGTGTTCGATTGCTTGAAGGATGCTTCCACGCTGAAGCCTGAAGTGCTGGAAGGCACAGACCTTATGGTTGTTCGTGAATTAACCGGGGGAATCTACTTCGGAGAGAAATTCCGCCGCGATACGGAAAATGGTCAAGAAGCTGTAGACACTTGTGCCTACAATGTTGTTGAAGTGGAGCGTATTGTTCGTCAAGCTTTTGAAATTGCTCAGAAGCGCCGCAAGAAGCTGGCTTCCGTTGACAAAGCAAATGTGCTTGAGACCTCCCGCCTATGGCGTGAAGTGGTAATCCGTGTTGCTCCAGAGTACCCGGATGTAGAACTTGAGCATGTGCTTGTAGACAACTGCGCCATGCAGCTTCTGAGACGCCCGGCAAGCTTTGACGTAATCGTAACCGAGAACATGTTCGGAGATATTCTAAGTGATGAAGCAGCGATGCTGACCGGGTCGATCGGAATGCTCTCCTCCGCATCCATGGGTGAAGGAAGCTTCGGTCTGTACGAACCGGTACACGGCTCTGCTCCAGATATCGCCGGGCAGAATATCGCTAACCCGATTGCTACCATCTTGTCTTTGGCCCTTATGTACCGCTTGACCTTCGGATATGCCGATGCTGCGGATGCCATTGAAGCGGCTGTCGCTGAAGTGCTCGATGCAGGCCACCGCACGGGTGATATTGCTGTAGATAAGAGCAAAGCGATCAGCACCACTGCAATGGGTGATCTGATTGTCGCAGCGATGAAGAAGTAGAGTCACAATTCGAGCAAGTAACAGAATCTCCTTATTTATAATTATTATAATAAAAGAGTCCTTCTAATCTTGACTTTGCATTTTACGAATGATACGATTTGTATGTGAACAATAATTGCAAAGTTGATAAAGGAAACAGCCCCGGTTGTTTTCTTACATATTTTCAAAGGAGGATTCTGAATAATGGCAGAACGTTTGGTAGGTAGACCCGCTCCAGATTTCGATCTTGAAATTGTAACTGGTGACGGAAAAGACTTTGGACGTGCAAAGTTAACGGATTACCGTGGTAAATGGCTGGTATTCTTCTTCTATCCACTTGACTTTACATTTGTATGCCCAACAGAAATTACAGCACTTAGTGATGCTTATGAGCAGTTCAAAGCTCTGGATACAGAAGTTCTCGGCGCAAGCACAGACTCTGTACACAGCCATAAAGCTTGGATCAATACGCCAAAAGACAGCAATGGTCTTGGACAATTGAACTTCCCGCTTGCTGCTGATATTACTAAGAGCGTAGCTCGTGATTACGGCATCCTGATCGAAGAAGAAGGTATCGCGCTGCGCGGTCTATTCATTATCGATCCAGAAGGAGAGCTTAAATACCAAGTGGTTAACCACAATGATGTTGGACGTAGTGTGGAAGAGACGCTTCGTGTACTTCAAGCTCTACAATCCGGCGGATTGTGTGCAATGAACTGGAGACCAGGCGACAAGAACCTGAACGCCTAATTTACAGCTGGACAAGTATTAAGGCCCCCTCCCCCGGTGTACAGCACCTGGCGAGGGGGCTTTTTATCCCATAGACCAAGGACTATTTCCTTAAATATTCAAATCTAGGGCAATCAGAGAGGAATTTACATTTTACTTAGCGAATAGGTTAAAGGAAATCAGAAATAAAGCGCTTTAATTGTGAACCTATCTAAGGAGGGTGAAGGGGAATGAGTTTTTGCTGTGGGGCGAGTATGGTTGGCACGAAAGGTACTTTGAAGCATTATCGTACGCAAGTCCATAATGTTCCCCTACTTTTCTGTCCGGTCTGTCATCGGGTAGAGGTTCATTACAAGGTTGAGAACGAGTACGAGGTATTGGCTGAATATGCTCATGATGATGGGGCAGACGAGGTTGATTTTCAGGACTTTGTCATGGAAGATGAGGAAACCATCTTTGGAAACTGTGTCAACTACGAGAGCGAGGACCCTCTGGATATTGTTCAGAATCAAATTGACATGTCCCTGGACCTGCTTACTGTAGCCAAACAGATTGAGGATGAGAAATGGGCAAGGGAACTGAAGAAACGGCTTGCGGTTATGAGTCAGAGACGCACCAAGCTGTTGCACAATAAAAGCAAGGGCAGTACAAGGTAGTCTCCTGTCCAGGGGACTATCTTTTTTTTGTATAAATGGGAGGGAATGGAGAAATCCCGCCTTAATTCGACAGTATCTCTGATTGACGGTTCTCAGTATAGTTAATATGATGTTTACATAGGTTTTCTAGGTTTTTCCATTATTGGACGACCCCAGAGAATAGGATAGAAAGAGAGAAGTGTTCACAGCAAGAGAGCGTTTAATCTTTTTTCACAAGATGATGGATATATTGTCGGATAGGCAGGTACATCATTAATCAGAAAAGGGGGGGTCAACTTGTTGAGTGAATTTCAAGAAACATTGCTTCAGTCAGTTCAAGCATTTCAATCGACCCAACTTGTCAAAAATAAGTATGAAAATGTGCTGCAGCATCTCGATAGCGGCATTCTCCTGTTTGATAGTGACGGTGTACTAACCTTTATCAATGTACAAATGGCCAAGCTCCTCGAACTTCCTCGTCAGTCCCTGATTGGCTGTAATCTCCTTCAGCTTCTCCGTCATCCCTATTTAAGCCGCTTCAAGCAGAAGAAGATTGCCAGGATCTACAGGGAGACAATCTTCCACCGCCGCAAATATCATGAATTGATTGATGAGTACGGAAGGCACTGGCTCATTACGGTTACTTATGGAGATCAGATGGACGGGGATTTCCTGCTGAGTGTAAAGGATGTATCGGACTATAAGCAAATTGAACAGACTGCATACCAGAATGATAAGCTGGCGATGCTAGGGAAGATTTCAGCGGCGATCGCCCATGAGATACGTAATCCGCTTACCGCAATTCGCGGCTTTATTCAGCTTCTGCGTCCACACCTTCAGCAGCTCGGTAAGGATGAATATGCACGAATTATATTGATGGAGATTGACCGGGCCAATGATATCATCCATGAATTTCTCAATTCCTCCAAGCCTTCAGCCCCCCAAAAGACGGTTGTAAGCGTACCTTCCTTATTGAAGGATACTCTCCTGCTGAGTGAGAGCGAGGCTCTTATGAAGGGATGCGAAATGAGGCTGCATCAGATTGATGAATCCTTTTTTGTATCCATAGATGTCAAACAAATCAAACAAGTGATCTTGAATATTATCAAGAATGCGATGGAAGCGATTGAGGAAGTTGAAGGTGACCACGCAGGAATGATTGAAATAGGTGCGAAGCAGGAAGGGAACTACGTGAACATTTCGATTAAGGACAATGGAAATGGAATGGACAAGACCTTGCTAACACGCTTGTTCGACCCTTTCTTCACGACGAAGGAGAAGGGAACGGGGCTTGGACTGTCGGTCAGTTATAAGATCATCAAGAATCACGGGGGAACGATTTTGGTAGACAGCATGAAGGGTGAAGGCACCGTATTTATGATATCGCTTCCATTATCAAACCAGGTGTAGTCCAAGTGAGAAGGTAGTAGATCTTGTTCAATTACAGGCGATGTGCGCTAGCTGCGCACAGACGCCTTTTTTGACTTATTATGTCGGGTTAATGAGGAATTGTGCTTAATTGGTCAATTAACTTCGGATATAACCTTTACTTTTGCTTTTAGCTTCAAGTAAGATGAATAGTAAAACAGATGAGAGAAGGTATCTTTGCGGATGAAGACGAATAACAGTAAAATTGTCGATTGCACAATACGGGACGGCGGTCTCGTGAATAACTGGGATTTCAGCGTGGAATTCGTTCAACAACTCTATGCAGGCTTAAATGAAGCAGGCGTTGACTATATGGAAATAGGCTACAAGAATTCTCCAAAACTGCTATCAGGAGCTGATTCGGCAGGTCCTTGGCGTTTCTTGAACGATGAATTTCTTCGTGAAATAATTCCCCAAAAAGGCACAACAAAGCTGTCTGCACTAGTTGACATCGGCCGTGTTGATGAGAATGACATTCTACCCCGCTCGGAGAGCTTGCTGGATCTGATTCGCGTAGCTTGTTACATAAAGGATGTGGATAAGGCGCTTCAGCTTGTTCAGACATTCCACGATAGAGGATACGAGACGACACTCAACATTATGGCGCTGTCCAACGTTATGGAGAACGAATTGCTTGAAGCTTTTGAAATGATTAACGAGAGTGTTGTGGATGTTGTCTACATTGTGGATTCTTACGGAAGCCTTGATTACAAGGATATGGAGTATCTCGTACAGAAGTTCAAGACACATCTTCCTAACAAGCGCCTGGGTGTGCATACCCATAACAACATGCAGCTCGCATTCTCCAATACATTAGTGGCTGCCCAGAACGGCGTAGAGTTCCTGGATGCTTCGGTGTATGGGATGGGCCGCGCGGCGGGCAACTGCCCGACTGAGCTTCTTGTCACGCATCTTAAGAACACCAATTACAAGCTTCGCCCTGTGCTGGAAGTACTGGAGAACCTGTTGATTCCACTACGGGAGAAGGAAGAATGGGGATATCTGATTCCTTACATGATTACAGGAACATTGGATGAACATCCGCGTTCGGCTATGGCACTTCGTGCCTCAGCAGACAAAGATAAAGCTGTAGGTTTTTATGATAAGTTAACGACACCAGAGGTAAGCTTCGAGAAAAAACAATAGCAAATACGAAGATCCGGCAGAGTCCTGCCGGATTTTTTTGCCAAAAAAGAAGGAAAAACGCGAAAGATGTAGAATTACATTCACATACGATGATTTTACATCTGGGGGTCGGAAGGCAAATGCAGATCAGAACAGCAGAGAAGATGACAATGGTTAAAGGAATATGTGGACTTGTCGTCATGATCTGTGTGAGCATGATTTCATCTGCATCCCTTGATGGAGGTCAGTTGAAGGAAGTGCTGCAGGGTCTGCTCCTGTCAGTGGGATTTATAGCTGGAGCAGTTTGCTTTGCGATATTTGCGCAAGGCTCGCTTCTTTTTACGAACAAGCTGTCCCGATACCGTTTATACAGCGCTGTACTATTTGCGGCTGTCGGTCTTCTTGATGTCCTGCACATAACATCGCTAAGTGGTGTTCATCTGTTCGGGCTGGAGCTACAATCCAACACGCTCGTGTGGCTGGTCATGATATCTCATGGCATTGGCGCAGCAGGAGTGCTTTTCATATTTAGCAGTACAGATAAGGAAGTTGGCCGGATCCAGAAAATTACCGTGCTCACCACTTCCTTGTTATTAGTCGTTGTTGGCCTCTATGTAATCGGAGAGTATCAATCCAGTCTTCCGCTTGTGCTCAATCAGAATACCCTGAATCTCTGGCATCTGCTTGGGAGTGCCGGAGTTCTACTCCTCTATGTAAGTGGGTTGGCTGCTGTGCTGTACAAGAATCGCGAACAGCGTTCAACAGCCGTTCTTTCGGTAATTAGTGCTCTGGTCTTCATGATGATGGGACACTGCTTAACATTTATATCCGAGCCCCGGCATCCGGGTATTGCGCACTTGACAGGTGAAATCTTCATGATGATGTCCTATTATTTTATCCTGGATGGTGTGCTTAAGCTTACTATTGAAGAACCCTTGCGTAGACAGCAGCTGGCTGAAGAGAAGATTACCCATTTAGTCTATCATGATGATCTTACCGGACTTCCTAACCGTAGAAGGTTGAAGGAGATGCTGAAGGAGCAGATTGAGAATTCGCGGATCTCCAAGGGCTCGGCTGCAGTAATTATCGTGAATATTAATCGGTTCAAGGCTATTAATGATTCGCTTGGATATAGTGCGGGGGACCGTCTCCTTAAGGATATGGGTGCCCGGTTAACCCGCAGCTGTACTCCAGCTGAACAGGTGTATCGAATGGGTGAAGATGAGTTTGCTGTAATTGTTCCCGGTGTCTCTAAAGTTAGTGCTGTTCATGACAGAATGGACCAGCTTCTTGCTGCCCTGGAATCCACCATAGTCATTGAGAATTCAGAATATCATCTCTCCGTGAGTCTAGGCCTTGCCTTGTTCCCCGAGGATGGAGATACAGCAGACCAGCTTCTGCAGAATGCGGACATGGCCGTCCATAACGCGAAGGAGCAAGGAATTGAATCCAACCGCTACAGACCTTCCATGCAGGTTCAGGTTCAATCCCGGCTTAAGCTGGAGAATGATCTGCGCAAAGGAATTGAGCGGCAGGAGTTCTTTCTTGAGTTTCAACCTCAGATCCATCTGGACACTGGAAAAATTGTGGGTATGGAGGCGCTTGTACGCTGGAATCATCCTCATAGAGGTCTCATCTCCCCGGCGGAATTTATTCCTTTGGCCGAGGAGAGCGGATTGATCGTTCCACTTGGAGATTGGGTACTGCGCACGGCATGCCTTCAGAATAAAAGCTGGCAAATGCAGGGCTTTGAGCCCATTTGTATCTCTGTCAACCTCTCGATGCGGCAATTCCGGCAAGCTCATCTCACAGAATATATCAGGGATCTCTTGACCGAGATTGGGCTTAATCCTAAATATTTGGAGCTTGAGATTACCGAGAGTATGACCTTTGATAAGGAAACGGCATTTGACCAGTTGAGGCGGCTTAAGGAGCTGGGGGTACATATTAGCATCGATGACTTCGGTACCGGATACAGCTCTCTGCACTATTTGAAGAGCTTGCCTATTGACCGGTTGAAAATTGACCGTTCCTTTGTAAAAGAAGTGATGGAGGACAACAACGATGCGGCAATTGTGTCGACCATCACGTCGATGGCTCATCATCTGAAGCTGAAGGTAACGGCAGAAGGAGTAGAGAGCCAGGAGCAGCTTGAATTCCTGAAGCTGCAGCGGTGTCATGAAGGCCAAGGTTATTTATTTAGCAAGCCGCTGGGTGCCCAAGATATTGAAGCCCGCTTTTTGTGCAGAGAAGCTGTGTGATTGTAAAAAAGACTTGCAAAGTGTAAACATTAATGATATATTTATTTTTGTCTTTACGAAATATGAAGACAAGATAACGGGACGTAGCTCAGCTTGGTAGAGCACCTGGTTTGGGACCAGGGGGTCGCATGTTCAAATCGTGTCGTCCCGACCATTATCATTTTGCGGGTGTAGTTCAATGGTAGAACTTTAGCCTTCCAAGCTAATAGCGTGGGTTCGATTCCCATCACCCGCTCCATACAAATATTCGAAGCCCTTCCTTATGAAGGGCTTTTTTTGTTGTCCATTATTCATGAAATTCACATCTTGGGGAATACTGAAAAGACTGGGTAAAATGTGGTTAATAAAGGTAATATACGCATTAAACGAACAAAGCAAGCAAGCCTTTGTGTCTAAAACGCTTGCATGATTTCAAAACCGAAAATTTATTGACCTTTGTTCATTAATGTGTGGATTTTAGTCAGGAGTATATTGTATAATTTGGTCGACAGACACGCTTTGAATTTCTAAGGGGGATATATAACAATGAAGAAGACGTTTAAAATGTCGGTTGTCATGCTGCTTGCGCTTACTGTGATTCTGGCAGGATGCGGCAATAAAAAAAGTGAAACAAACAGCAATGCCGGTACTACTGAAGGCTCATCCAAATCCGCTGTCAAAATCGGCATGGTTACTGACGTTGGTGGTGTGAACGACAAATCGTTCAACCAGTCTGCCTGGGAAGGTCTGCAGCAACTGAAGAAGGATAAAGGCGTTGAAGTTAATTATTTGCAAAGTACAAAATCAGATGAATACAATTCAAACTTGAATAAATTTGTCAAAGATAAATATGCCTTGACTTGGGGAATTGGCATGAGCCTTGGCGATGCAGTCGGTAAGGTAGCCAAACAAAATCCCGATGCCAAGCTTGCGATTATCGATGCAGAGGTTGCTGCTCCCAATGTTAAATCGGTAACATTTGCAGAGCATGAAGGCAGCTTCTTGGTTGGGGTCGTTGCTGGTAAAATGACCAAAACGAACAAAATTGGATTTGTAGGTGGAATTAAGCTCCCAGTTATCGAGCGTTTCGCTGCCGGATTTAAAGCGGGTGTGCTTGCGGTTAATCCAAATGCAGAAGTGAACATTAACTACACTGGATCATTTGACAAGCCTGACCAAGGTAAAACGGCAGCAGCGACACAATACAACAATGGGGCAGACATCATCTTCCAGGCAGCAGGCGGGACAGGCACCGGCGTATTTAACGAAGCTCTTGGCCGTGTGAAAAGTGGTCAGAAAGTATGGGTTATCGGTGTGGATAAAGACCAATCCCTTGAATTCCCTGATGTAACTCTTACTTCCATGGTGAAACGTGTGGATGAAGCTGTTAAGCGTGTCAGTCAAGAAGTCCTTGATGGTACTTTCAAAGGCGGTCATGAAACTTTGACTTTGAAGGATAACGGTGTAGGAATCCCTGATACCTCCAGCAAGTATGTTCCAGCTGACGTGCTGAAGCTTGTAGACGAATACAAAGCAAAAATTATTAGCGGCGAAATCAATGTCCCGGTTAAATAAGCTGTACCTGGGTTGGCTGTAATTTTTAGTTTAACATGAATGTTATATAGGCTATATTTATAGGGCAAGGCTGGTTATCTAACTAGCCTTGTTCCCTTGTTAACAAGGGTTATTTCATGTCCTGCCTTAGACTATCTATCTTTATGAGAAGGGTGATCTCATGTCAGCAGCACCTCCGGTACTGGAGCTTAAGGGAATTACTAAACGGTTTCCCGGCATAGTGGCTAATGACTCCATCAGCTTGAAGCTTGAAAAGGGCGAAATTCATGCACTTCTTGGTGAGAATGGTGCCGGCAAGTCTACTCTGATGAACATTGTGTTCGGGCTGTATCAGCCTGATGAAGGAAGCATCGAAATTAACGGACAACCTGTACTTATTGATAATCCTAACAAGGCGATTGATCTGGGTATCGGCATGGTCCATCAGCATTTCAAACTAGTGGAACCCTTTACAGTGACCGAAAACATCATACTGGGCATGGAGCCGCGTAAGGGAGTTAAGCTCGATTATAAGACAGCAGCAGCCAAGATTATGACTTTGTCTGAGCAATATGGACTCAAAGTGAATCCTCATGCCAAAATCCACGATATTTCCGTAGGTATGCAGCAGCGTGTAGAGATCCTCAAGACGCTGTACCGCGGAGCGGATATTCTCATTTTTGATGAGCCTACAGCGGTTCTGACACCTCAGGAGATTGCGGAATTAATGGAGATTATGCGCAGGCTGGTTGCCGAGGGCAAATCTATTATTCTGATTACACATAAGCTGAAGGAGATCATGCAGATCTCGGATATCGTTACAATCATCCGCCGGGGTAAAGTCATCGACACGGTTAAGACTTCGGAATCCAGCCCGCAAGAGCTGGCGGAGAAGATGGTGGGAAGAAGCGTATCCTTCAAAGTGGACAAGAAGCCGGCTGAACCCAGAGAAGCGGTGCTTCAGGTCGACAATATCTCAACCAAGAGCAAGGACGGAGTATCAGTCCTGAATGGACTCAGTCTTACAGTGCGGGCTGGTGAAATTGTTGGTATAGCGGGAGTAGATGGCAATGGACAAAGTGAACTGATTGAGGCTTTAACAGGACTTCGTAAGATTGATAGTGGATCAATTCAGGTTCTGAATCAGGAAATTTCAAATCATCCGCCGAGAAAGGTTATTGAAAGCGGTGTGTCCCACATTCCTGAAGACCGTCATAAGCATGGACTTGTGCTTGATTTCTCGATGAAAGAGAACATGGTGCTTGAGACATATTACAAGGAGCCATATAACCGTAAAGGCTTCCTGAACTACGCTGCCATTGGCAAGCAGGCGAAACGTCTGATTGAGCATTTCGATGTACGTACTCCAAGTATGGATACTCTAGCAAGATCCCTATCAGGCGGTAACCAGCAGAAGGCAATTATAGCCCGGGAAATAGACAAGAACCCTGATCTCCTGATCGCTGCACAGCCAACCCGTGGTCTGGATGTGGGTGCGATTGAGTTCGTTCAAAGGCAGCTTATCGCACAGAGGGATCAAGGCAAAGCTGTGCTGCTGATTTCGTTCGAGCTGGATGAAATTATGAATGTATCTGACCGGATTCTGGTTATCTATGAAGGCCGTATTGTAGGTGAGGTGTATCCTGAGTCAACCAATGATCAGGAGCTTGGTCTGATGATGGCTGGCAGCACGGCGGGAGGTAAGGCACATGAATAAATTATACAGAATATTTACCGGAAGTATGATTATCCCTCTGGTCGCCATTGTATTCGGTCTGATTGTAGGGGCAATTATCATGTATGCAGGTGGATATGAACCACTGCTTGCGTATCAATCTCTTATCGAGCAGGTATTCGGGAACCTGTATGATTTCGGGGAGACGCTGCGTGAGATTACGCCGCTCATCTTGACGGGCCTTGCCGTTGCTTTTGCCTTTAGAGCGGGTCTGTTTAACATTGGTGGTGAAGGCCAATTCATCATTGGAATGACGGCGGCTACATTTGTCGGCGTCAAGGTGACGGGTCTGCCATCCATCATTCATGCTCCTCTTGCTGTAATTGCAGGTGCCCTATGCGGCGGTCTGTGGGCTGCTATCGCTGGTTACCTCAAAGCTAAAAGAGGCGTGAATGAGGTTATTACCACGATCATGCTGAACTGGACAGCTCTATACCTGGGGAATTATATCGTCAATGCCTTCCTGCTTCCTGAAGGAATGGATCACTCGGAAGAGATTCAACCTACCGCTTCAATTTCAATTGAAAGTCTTGTTACTTTCTTCAACGATGCCCGCATGCACTGGGGAATGCTGCTGGCTGTGCTTGCATCTGTGTTCTTCTATTACTTCTTATGGAAGAGCAAACAGGGTTATGAGCTTCGTGCTGTAGGCCTCAATCCTAATGCCGCAGAGTATGCAGGAATGAACGTGGGGCGTAATGTTGTTAAAGCCATGTTTATCAGTGGCGTGTTCGCGGGCCTGGCCGGCGCGGTTCAAGTGCTCGGAGTATTTCATTACCAATCAATCATGTCCGGAATGCCGGGGATTGGCTTTGATGGGATCGCCGTAGCCTTGATCGGACTGAACCACCCGTTCGGGATTTTGCTGGGAGGATCGTTGTTCGGTATTCTGACCTATGGGTCTGCGGGGATGAGCTTCGGCGCAGGTGTGCCGCCGGAACTGATTCGGATTGTCATCGGCTCCATCATCTTCTTCATTGCCGCACAGGGCATCGTACGCTGGGTACTTAAGCCTTTTTACTCCAAACGCAAGAAAGAGAAGGTGTTGTAAATGGATTGGATAACTACTTTAGGCCAGTTAATAAATACGACGCTTGTATTCTCTACAGCGCTTATTTTTGCGGCCTTGGGCGGCATCTTCTCAGAGCGTTCAGGGGTAACCAATATCGGTATTGAAGGGCTTATGACCTTCGGGGCCTTCTCTGCCGCAGTAGCTACTTACTATGCTGAACAATCGGGCATGGGTGGTGGGGCTCCTTGGGTGGGTCTTATTGCGGCCATAATTACAGGGACACTTGCTTCATTAATCCACGCTCTAGCCTCGATCACCTTCAAGGCAGACCAGATTATAAGCGGGATCGTAATCAACTTCCTGGCTGCAGGCAGTACATTGTATCTCGTTAAGCTGATGTTCAGTGGCAGTGGCGAGACTCCACTTCTGCAGGTGGTTAGTAAATACCCGATTCCGGGACTGTCCGAGATTCCGATTATTGGGGAGGGCTTATTTAACAATTACCCTACCACTTATTTGGCGATAATTCTGGTATTCGCAGCTTATTACATTCTCTACAAAACTCCATTTGGTCTGCGTCTGCGTTCTGTGGGGGAGCATCCAAGTGCAGCGGATACTGTAGGGATCAACGTTCGCCGTATGCGCTACATCGGGGTGATGATTAGTGGTGCTCTCGCGGCTTTGGGCGGTGCGACGATTACCCTTACCACCACGAGCACCTTTGCGCATAATACCATTTCGGGCCAGGGCTTTATCGCAATTGCGGCAATGATCTTCGGGAAATGGAACCCAATTGGTGCGTTCTGGGCAGCGGCATTCTTCGGCTTCTCTCAAGCGATTCGCAGTTATGTTACGCTGTTCTCCTGGTCCAGCCATATCCCAATGGAATTCATCTACATGCTTCCATATGTGCTGACCATCATCGTATTGGTAGCGGCAGTAGGACGTTCATCCGCACCGGCCGCGCTCGGCGTCCCTTACGATCCGGGCAAAAGATAATATAGGCGTGCAGATCACAAAAAGGCAGGGCTTCTACTTGAAGCCCTGCCTTTTCTGCGCCCGGTACTCCGACGTTAGCTGGGGATAAATATTCAGTCGGAATCTGGTTGGTTCAACCAGTGAAGTCAAATTTAAATATGGACGTTCTTGACTCGGCCCACCTGACCATCCTCCAAGCGTACTTTGATTCCATGTGGGTGGCTTGGAGAGTTGGTTAGAATGTCTTTCACAATGCCCCGGGTTAATTGACCGGAGCGCTGATCTTTCTTGAGTACGATGTCCACCGTTCGTCCGGGGAGGATGTTTTTGCGTTCTGTTCCATTCATGTGGTTCGTTGGTCTCCTTTGTGTAGATAACACAAACATATCATATCGGAAGGGGAATCCAAAGCTTTGACAGGATTCGACTTGCCAATGGGTGCATGTTTTGCATATAATATTGAACATAAGTATGCTAGGGATAACCAGATATGAAATGCTATGATGGAGAAGAGTAAGCAGTGCCTCTTTACAGGGAGGAAGCGCCGTTAGATTGAGAGCGCTTCTATAGAACCAGGCTGTCGAAGTTCACTCCGGAGCAGCGCCTTGAACCGATGGTCAGAAGACTATGGCATTAGAGGCTGCCGGCAACGAACCGTTAATTCGATGAGTGAGTGATGTATGTCTAAGGATGCAGCTGTTATGGTGTGCATTCATGAGAACACGGATCTAACAAGGGTGGTACCACGGTCTTTTCGTCCCTTACGGGAGAGAAGGCCTTTTTATGTTGTTCACAGGACTTGAATCATTATGTGGCAGGAAGCAGGATCGTATCATGGGTCTTAAACTTTAAGGAGGTTCATAAATGAAAGAACGGTTGGAATCATTGAAAATTGAGGCGTTAGAGCAGCTGAAGGACGTTGCTGATGCCGGACAGCTTAATGATCTCAGGGTGAAGTACTTGGGTAAGAAAGGCGCCCTCACAGAAATCTTAAGAGGTATGGGTGCTCTAAGTGCAGAGGAGCGCCCGGTAATCGGTCAAGTCGCTAACGAGGTTCGTGCTGCTATCGAAGAAGTGATTGAGCGTCAGCAGCTGGAGTTCCAGAATAAGGAGACCGAACAGAGACTTGCAGCCGAGAAAGTGGATGTAACTCTGCCGGGACGCCCGCTCAGACAGGGCAGTGTTCATCCTCTGAATAAGGTCATTCAGGACATTGAAGAGATCTTTATTGGACTTGGATACCGCATAGCGGAAGGGCCTGAAGTAGAGACCGACTATTATAACTTTGAAGCGCTCAACCTGCCGAAGAATCACCCTGCCCGCGACATGCAGGATTCCTTTTACATTACAGATGACATTCTGATGCGGACACAGACCTCTCCAGTGCAGGTTCGCACGATGGAAGCCATGAAAGGCGAGGTGCCGGTTAAAGTTATTTGCCCAGGTAAGGTCTACCGCCGCGATGATGATGATGCGACCCACTCCTTCCAGTTCAACCAGATTGAAGGTCTTGTGATTGGCAAAGGAATCCGGATGAGCGATCTGAAGGGGACTCTTCTCCAGTTCACCCGCGAGATGTTCGGACCTGAGACACAGATTCGTCTGCGTCCAAGCTTCTTCCCTTTCACAGAGCCAAGTGCAGAGGTTGACGTCACCTGTGTGAAATGTGGCGGTTCAGGCTGCCGGATGTGCAAGCATACGGGCTGGCTTGAAATTCTGGGCTGCGGAATGGTTCACCCGCGTGTGCTTGAGATGGGCGGATATGATCCGGAGGAGTATACGGGCTTTGCCTTCGGGATGGGCGTAGAGCGAATTGCGATTCTCAAATACGGCATTGATGACATCCGTCATTTCTACAGCAATGACTTGCGGTTCCTGCAGCAGTTTGCTCGCAACTAATTATCGAAGGGAAGGGACATATTCATGAAAGTATCAACCGAATGGTTGTCGGATTATATATCGTTGGACAATGTAGTCACGGAGGAATTGGCTGAGCAGATTACACGCTCCGGTATTGAGATTGATTCCGTAGAGAAAAGAAGTCCGGGCGTAAGCCAGGTTGTTGTCGGTTACGTGAAGAGTAAGGAGAAGCATCCCGATGCAGATAAGCTTAATGTATGTATCATTGATGCGGGACTGGGTGAAGATCTTCAGATCGTGTGCGGAGCCAAGAATGTGGATGCCGGTCAAAAGGTACCCGTGGCTCTAGTAGGCGCCAAGCTTCCGGGTGGACTTGAGATCAAGAAGGCCAAGCTGCGGGGTGTGGCCTCCCAAGGGATGATCTGTTCAGCTAAGGAACTCGGTCTGAATGAGAAATTCGTGCCGAAGGAACAGCAGGAAGGAATTCTTGTGCTTCCGGAAAATACGTCGATTGGCGTTCCGATTAACGGCGTGCTCGGACTGGATGATGAAGTGCTTGACTTTGATCTGACTCCGAATCGCTCGGACTGTCTCAGTATGCTTGGGGCAGCATATGAGGTAGGTGCTATCCTAGGGCGGGAAGTGAACATTCCTGAGCCGTCCAAGACACTGATCGAGGTCTCCGAAGCTGCGGGCAATCACATCGCTGTTCATAACACGGCTCCGGAGCTGTGCAACCATTATGCGGTGCGTTACTTCTCCAATGTGAAAGTTGGACCTTCGCCGCAGTGGATGCAGAATCGTCTAGCTGCAGCTGGGGTTCGTCCAATCAATAACATTGTGGATATCACGAACTATGTCATGATGGAGTACGGTCAGCCTTTGCATGCTTTTGATGCGGATCAGATTGCCGGTGGATCCATTGGTGTTCGTCAGGCAGAAGAAGGGGAGACCCTGGTGACTCTGGACGGGCAGGAGCGCAAGCTTGAGGCAGGTACTCTGCTCATCACAGATGGGGAGAATAAGCCAGTCGGTCTTGCCGGTGTTATGGGCGGATTGAATTCTGAGGTAACGGATGGTACCGTTAATCTTATTCTGGAATCGGCGCATTTCGATGGCGGCAGTGTCCGCAAGACCTCCCGTCAGCTTGGCCTTCGGTCAGAGGCTTCCCTGCGTTTCGAGAAGGAAGTCGACCCGAACCGGGTCATTCCTGCACTTAACCGGGCTGCAGCACTGATTGCAGAATATGCCGGAGGTACTGTATATCAGGGGATTGTAGAATCCGTAAATAAGACACCGGAAGAAAAGAAAATTACGCTGTCGCTTGCCAAGCTGAATGGATATTTGGGAACAGATATCTCGATGCTCGAAGTGAAAACGATCTTCACACGCCTAAATTTCGATAGTGCTGAGCGTCAAGGAGAAATTGAAGTGCTTGTTCCATCCCGGCGCGGAGATATTACCCGCGATGTGGACTTGATTGAAGAGATTGCCCGTCTATACGGATATGCCAATATTCCAACTACCGCGATCGAGGGGTCAACCACAGCCGGTTCTTACACAAGGGAGCAGTTCCTTCGCCGCAGCCTTCGTACACTGTTGACTCATGGTGGCTGGCAGGAAGTCATTAGCTACTCATTCACGCACGAATCCTCTGTAGGCTTGTTCCCGACTCTATCCGAGGGGAGCCGCGCAGTGAAGCTGGCTATGCCCATGAGCGAGGACAGAAGCGTGCTTCGTACCAGTACGATCCCGCAGCTTATTGACATTGCAAGCTATAACCGGAATCGCAAGCAGGAGAATCTATCCATATTTGAAATCGGCAGTGTGTTCTGGACAGATGAAGATAAGCTGACCAGACAACCGCGGGAGCTGCCTGTGCTGAGCTTCCTGCTAACAGGTCTTCGTCAGGAGAAGCAGTGGAATATCCAAGCCGAGAAAGTGGACTTCTTCGATCTGAAGGGCGCCATTGAAAGTGTGACTGAATATCTGGGTCTTCGTGACAAGGTGACTTATGAAGCCGACCGTCCGGAAGGCTTCCATCCAGGCCGGTCCGCCTCCATCTATCTGAAGGCAGGGGAAGATAAGATTCGCATCGGGGTACTTGGGCAGATGCATCCGAACCTGCAGCGGGACAAAGACCTGGAGGATACCTATGTAGCGGAGCTTCTTCTGGAGCCTATGTACCAGCATGCAGTAAGCAATATTGAATACAGCGAGCTGCCAAGATTCCCTTCAGTCGAAAGAGACATCGCAGTGGTTGTGGACAATGAGGTTGAAGCTGGAGCCTTGATTCAGGCGATTCAAGGGGCAGCAGGTGAACTGCTCACCTCTATTCAAGTCTTTGATGTGTTCACAGGCAGCAAACTAGGAGATAACAAGAAAAGTGTGGCAATCTCCATGGTATATTTGCATAAGGAACGCACATTGACAGAAGACGATATAACCACCGTGCATGATCGTGTACTTGAAGTTCTTGAACAAACTTTTGCCGCAGAGCTTAGAAAATAGCAGGAAATTATAGAAGTCACATCGAATCCTATAGCAAGCAAGATTCGATGTGGCTTTTGTACAATAACACATCTTGGACCAGACAGAAGAACTGAAGGAGGTACTTGCTTTGACTAAATCCGATCGAACCAGTGTAACCGTAGAAATTTACGGCACTTCTTATAGAATTGTCGGCAGCAGTGCTGAATATATGAAGCAGGTTGCCCGCCAAGTTAATGACCGTATGCACACTATAGCAAAAGCTCATACGCACCTGGATATTCCACGTATTGCGGTTCTTGCCGCGGTTCATATGGCGGAGGAAGTTGTCAAGATGGATGCTTTGGAGCTGGAGCTAGCTTCCGTATCTGAGCAGAAGAGAGTACTTGAAGAGAAGCTTAATACTCAAGGCAATTTGTATAATGAGCAGCAGATTAAGCTTGGTACCCTTCAGGAATCCTTTGCCCGCCTTCAAAGTGACAAGTCTGGACTTGAAGAGTCATTGAAGAAATCGAATGAACTGCTGAAGGAAAAGGAAAAAGAAGCAGCTCAGCAGACTGCGCGGATTCAAGAGCAGGAGAAACAGCTTGGCAATGAGCGTGAAAGCCGCAGCACTCTGCAGGAGAAGCTCAGAACGACAGAGCAGTTATTGAAGAAGGAACAAGAAGAACGGGCCAAATTGAATGAGCAGTACAAGCAGTCTCTTCGTAGAGAAGAAGCCTCAGCTGTAGAATTCAAGAAGCTGAAAGAAAACGCATCTCTGCTGGAAACTCAGCTTAACCAGTCGCTTGAAGCCTCGAAGACTGTTCAGCAGAAGGTTACAAGCCTGCAGCATGCCCTTCAGGAAGCTAAGTCCCGTGAGGAGCAATTACGAGCTGAAGCTGTCAAGACAGCTCAGGATGCCGAAGCCACTCAGAAGCTTGCCGAGAAACGGCACGAACAGATCAATCGCCTTGAAGAGGAGCTTCTTGAGGCTGCTGAGCATAATGAGGCTTTAGAGCAAGGTCTGCGGACTTCACAAGATGAGGTGGAGTCACTGAAAGAGCAGCTTAACAAGGATAAGGTTGCCAGCAAGGAAGTAGAGGAAGAACTGGCTTCGTTACAAGAGCAGTACAACGCTCTCAAGGCTTCCTATGAGAATATACTGCGCCGTGAACAGAAGTCGGAAGAGGCGATTCAGGAACTGAAGTCCGAGGGCGAAGAACTGAACCGCCAGCTTCTTGATCTAAGAGATCAGCTTAAGCGGACTACGGCTCTCGTAGAAGAGAGAACAAGGTCTTTGGAAGATGCCGAGAATCGTGAATTGGAATGGCAGGTTCGCTGTGAGGCCGCCGAAGAGCAGTATAACGCACTTCGTGAAGCAGAGACGGCTCTGCGTCAGCAGTTGGAAGAGTGGCGCCAGCAGTGTGCAGCAGCAGGAGATACCGCAAGTTCACTTGCTGAGGAGAAGTCAAGCTTAGTTCTGGAACGGGATGAGCTGGCTGGGCAGCTGGAAGAGATTGGCGGACAATTCGAATTAATCTCGCATGAATACAGGCTGATGCAGACAGAACGTGAGATGGAACGGGAGCGTGTGCAGGTCATTCAGGAAGAGCATGCGAAGCTCAAGGAAGAGTATGCCAAGCTTCAAATGGAGTACAATGAATGGATCGAGCTGATTGAGCAGGACCAGACCTGATCTTCTGACCATACAGAAAAGGACAGCATTCGAGATGCTGTCCTTTCAGCTTATTCAACAACAATTTTGGCGATCATCCGACTATGGCCGGTACCACAGCTAATCGAGCAGGCCATATCAAATTCTCCTGTCTCGGTTGGAGTAACTACAGCGGATTCATGCTCGCTGTCGAGCTGAAGATTCAGCTTCGGAATTAATACGCCATGATTACCGGCTTCATTCTTGAATACGATCTTGACGGGGACGTCTTTCTTCAGATGATACACCGGTTGATCAAATTCATAATTGGTCGCTTTGATCACGAGTTCAGCTTTTGGGGTTACATTGGACTCAGTGGCAGCGGTATTGCCAGCCTGAGTGCCGCCGCATGCGGATAGAGTCAATAGAAGCATAGTTGAGAGCAGAAGCGCGATTGTCTTTTTCATAGGAATCCCCTTCTTCATTAAATTCGATTAGTGCATCAACAATATAATAACTCAAAAGAACCCGAATGGACGACCCAGGCTATGAATGATTCGTGAACTTCAAAGAATGGGGCTCCGCAGACCCGATGTCGTAAAGTGGCGATTCAAGGAAAGTGTACGCTGGACATTAAAGCAGAATAAGAGATATAATTCTCTCAAAACATACTAAAAGTAGGGGATACTCATCAGTAACGGTCGTAAACATCCAGGATTCAGATTGACATGGAACCGAAGATTGATGAATGGATACTGGGGTTCAGCAATCATATTGCTTGCTGCTCAGTGGATACTATTTGAAAATCATTCAATTTTGTCCCCTGGCATCTACGAGTCGACATTTGACCTAAAATATCTGATTTCGGATTTTATAATTTTACTTACCTTGATTGTAAGCGAAATACTGCTAAGAACCCGGCAGGAGCATGTAGAGAAAATCGTATTAGTCTGCGGGCTTAGTGTTAGTTATTTGGTATTTTATATCCTTTTTCCGTTTCTTAATGGTGCGGAAATTGTACTCATCTTACCGATACTGCTCTCCCTTGTATATTTCAGTTGGAGTGCGTTGTATAGCTCAGGATTGCTCAGCCTTATGTTCTTGTGCCTGAACTATTTATTTGTTCACCCGAATAATCAGGGAGATGACTGGTTTGGATTCCTTATGGCTGCGATCTATATTACTCTGGTCTTACTGATTGGGCGGGCAGTACTGGCACGTTCTCAGGAACTCAGAAACAGCATGGAGTCTTTGGTGAAATCGGAACAGAAGCTGATTGTGGAGAAGGCGATTTCAGACAAGCTTATCAAGATCGATGCGTTGACGGGATTATATAACCATAAGACTTTCCATGAGTACCTGGAGAACCTGATTCTGCATTGTGAAACCAATGGAGTCTCGCTGCATTTGGCATTGATTGATATTGATAATTTCAAGAAAGTCAATGATACCTACGGCCATTGGGTAGGAGATATTGTCCTCAAGGATGCCGCAGCCTGCATTACAGACCTGCTTAATCCGAATAACTTCGCCGCTCGTTATGGAGGAGAAGAATTCGCTATTATATTTACGGATACAACCGCTGAAGAGGCGGCAGAGCAGGCAGAGCAGATCCGCCAGCGGATTGAGAGCATGCCAATATCCCATATGAGGGAGCAGCCAGTTACCGTTAGTATTGGTCTATGTACCTATCAGCCCGGCAATGGCAAAGAATTATTATTCCGTAACACGGATAATGCCCTTTATACAGCCAAGCGAGCCGGGAAGAACCGGGTTGTCTGTCATAAGCCAGCGGAATAACGGAATCTGATCTAATCGGATAAAAGAAGCCCCAGTTCCAGGAACTGGGGCTTCGTCTCGATCATAGAGGATTGCCGGGATCTAACGTGAATGGTTAAATGGAGTAGCCTGTGGAGCGAACAGGTCAATTATTCCGATGACGAGAGCGGCCAGAAGAGCCCCTATGATCGTTACGGATACATCTGAAATAACGAACTGGGCGAACCAGATCACCAAGGCGCTTGTTAGGAAGCCTACGATTCCCCGTCCGAATGGGGTTACCCGCGTACCGATGACCACCTCGATAAGCCAGCCTAACAGAGCAATTACGATGGCTAGTAGAAGCGCGCTGCCAAATCCGCCAACGGTGAAGTGCGGAACCAACCATCCCACAAGCATCAGTACCAAAGCGGACACAATAAAGCGGATAATATGTCCAAAAAATTTCATGGAACAGTGCCTCCTTTCTGAATGTAATCAGCCTGGTCCAAATCTCCGGCATTAGGATATACCCTCAAGATTATCTTTATGTGTGATGAGGATGCTTTCATGTCCTGCCGGTCAAAATAGCGAAAAGCAAATCAGATCGTTTATAATATATGCATACCCGAGAGGAGTTGTGAACGTCCTTGGACGAGAAAATTTTACAGACCTTAGAATATCGGAAGATCATAAATAAATTAGCAGCCTTCGCCCAAACTTCGCTTGGGAAAGAGCGCGCGGAGAAGCTGCAGCCTGTTACCAGCCTCGATGATGTTAAGCGGCTACTTCAGGCCACGGATGAGGCCTTCAAAGTAGATCGCCTAAAAGGAGCACCCCCCTTCGGCGGAATTGTGGACATCACACTGCCGGTCAAGCGGGCTAGAATAGGGGGGACTTTGAATCCCCATGAGTTAATGGGAATATCGACTACCCTGTCAGGCGCACGCCGTCTGCAACGCTATATTCTGAGTATTCATGAAGAGGATGAAGTGACCCTCCTGTATAATCTCTGCAGTGAGCTTAGTGAACAGAAGCCGCTGGAGAATGCTATCAAGCTCTGCATTAATGAGAATGCCGAGGTAGTTGATTCGGCTAGTGCGGAGCTTGCCCAGATCCGCCGCGAGCTTCGCGGAGGCGAGGTGAGAATCAGGGAGAAGCTTGATGCCATGATCCGGTCCTCCTCGGTGTCCAAGATGCTTCAGGACCAACTGATTACCATCCGCGGTGACCGGTTCGTTATTCCGGTGAAGGCGGAATATCGTGCACACTTTGGCGGGATTGTACATGATCAATCCGGCTCGGGTGCGACCTTGTTCATCGAACCCGAGTCCATCGTAGCCATGAACAACAAGCTGCGGGAGACTCGGCTCCGGGAGGAGAGGGAGATCGAGGTTATTCTACAAAAGCTGACAGCACTCGTAGGCGAACAGACAGAGCTGCTTCAATACGATTGCGATGTGCTTAGCCAGCTTGATTTTATATTTGCGAAGGCCCGGCTGGCCCGTGAAGTAAAGGGAACCCTTCCCATTATGAATGACCGCGGCTTCATGAAGCTGAAGAAAGGGCGTCATCCGCTCATTCCGATGGATAAGGTCGTTCCAATCGAGGCGGAGCTTGGCAACCAGTACACTTCAATTATTGTAACCGGCCCCAATACGGGAGGTAAGACGGTTACACTGAAGACGATTGGTCTGTTAAGCCTGATGGCCATGTCCGGTTTGTTCGTACCGGCTGAGGATGGAAGCCAGCTCTGCGTATTTGATGCAATCTATGCGGATATCGGGGATGAGCAGAGCATTGAGCAGAACCTCAGTACATTCTCCAGCCATATGACCAATATTATCTCCATTCTTAGCAAAATGTCTCCGAAGAGCCTTGTCCTTCTGGATGAGGTAGGAGCAGGCACAGATCCGGCGGAGGGCTCGGCACTTGCGGTGGCGATCCTGGAGCATATTCACTCTCTGGGCTGCCGCATGATTGCGACGACCCACTACAGTGAACTGAAGGCCTATGCCTATGAACGCAAAGGTGTTATCAATGCGAGCATGGAATTTGACGTGAATACACTGAGCCCAACTTACCGGTTGCTGATAGGCGTGCCTGGACGAAGCAACGCGTTCGCGATTGCGGAGCGTCTTGGGTTGCCTGGAAGCATACTTGATTTTGCCCGCGGTGAGGTTAAAGAAGAAGATCTGAGGGTGGAGCACATGATCGCTTCCCTTGAGGAGAACAGGCTTGGAGCGGAGCAGGAGCGCGGGAAGGCAGAGCAGCTTCGCAAAGAGCTTGAGAGTCTGCGCAGCCAGCATGAGGCTGAGCTTGAGAAGCTGGAGCAGCAGCGTGACAGACGTCTGGAGAAAGCCGAAGCCGAAGCCCGGAATATTGTCGATAAAGCCAGAAGTGAAGCGGAGAAGATTATCGATGACCTGAGAAGGCTGGCCTTGGAAGAAGGAGCTTCCGTTAAGGAGCATAAGCTGATTGCGGCACGCAAGCAGCTGGACGAGGCAGAGCCTGCTAAGCGGAAGAAGGCGGCTGCTGTGCGCAAGGCTGCCAAGCAAGTAAGATCGATTGAGCCAGGAGATGAGGTTAAGGTATACAGCCTGAATCAGAAAGGACATGTCGTGGAGCTGTCCGGTAAGGAAGCAGTTGTCCAGCTTGGAATCATGAAGATGAAGGTTGCGCTTGACGACCTGGAGCTGATCCAGCAGGCTTCGGCAGGGGCTGCTGTGCCGCAGCGAACGGTAACGAATCTGAAGAGAACCCGGGATGATCAGACCCGGAGCGAGCTGGACCTCAGAGGATCGAATCTGGAAGAAGCACTTATGGAGGTAGACCGGTTCATTGATGAAGCTTTTCTTAGCAACCTGGGTCAAGTGTACATCATTCATGGTAAAGGAACGGGAATACTGCGCACAGGAATTCAGGAGTATCTCCGCAAGCATAAAAATGTGAAGAGCTATCGAATCGGCAATTATGGTGAAGGTGGCACGGGAGTAACGGTTGCGGAACTGAAATAACGATGGGGGAGAATGCCTGTTGAAGGAATCCATTGATCGCCTGCTTGAGTATCCAATGGGCATGAGTCTAGGGTTGTTCTCAGTAGCTATACTGGAACTAATCGTATTTCTATATTGCTTTGAACTCGCGGCCAGGTACAGGTGCTGGGATGAGATCAAGCGTGGAAATATAGCGGCTGCACTGGCTACGGCAGGTAAAATATTTGGAATTTGCAACATCTTTCGTTATTCCGCAGTACTGCATGGAACGATTTACGATTTCATGACCTGGTCCTTCATAGGTACATTTCTGCTGTTCATCTCTTATCTATTATTTGAATTTGTAACTCCTGTTTTTCGTATCGACCGTGAGATTGCTGAGGATAACCGGGCTGTGGGGATTATTGCTCTAGGGATATCGGTCTCGTTATCCTTTGTGATTGGAGCCAGTATTGGATAGCTTGGCCCCTGGCGAATAAATTGCAGAGCGTATTTAGGAGGATACATGATAAAGAATTTGGTCCGGGTGTTGCTGGTGGCTGCAGTGCTCTTTATTATTGCAGGCGTCATATTTCTAGTTCAGTCTTAAATTTGACAAGAGGAAGGAATATTTAATCATGGAAACGACTGTATGCCCTTGGTGTCTGACAGAGATTGTATGGGACGAAGAGATTGGCCCCGAAGAGGAATGTCCTCATTGCCATAACGAGCTGAAAGGCTATCGTACTCTCCAAATTAACCTGGGAGACGAAGATCCTGAGGAAGAGGATGAACAAGAGCCAGAAGAAAGCCAGGATTCACTAGGCTTTTGGGATGCTGATGAGGAAGAAAGCTCTGGGGCGGTACGCCGCGTGAACTCTTTTGCAACTGCAGGGGCAGACTTGCTTGAATATGAATCAGCGGTTGAGCGAGTTCTGGGTATGCAGGATGAGGTGCCTGAATGTCCGCACTGCCGGGAGTACATGCTGCTTGCCGGTCAAGAGCAGGTGAATGCGAATAGCGGGATGCAGCAGCAGAACACTCCTCTTCTAAAAGCCCCATATACACTGAACGTGTATGTGTGCTCTTCCTGCTTCTCGGTTAGCCGCGTTCTGTCTGAGGCGGACAAGCATCAGTTCATTCGGAATATAACGAACAGCAAGAAGTAAAGTACAATACCGTTTATATCCACAGGCCTGCCCAGATTATTCTGGGCAGGCTTTTGTGTGCATTATAAAGAAATGAAGAGGCCATAATATGGGGGTGCACAACTACCGAGGAGGTCAGATCTATGAACCAAAGCCCGCTTCAGCCGCTAACTACCAAAGAGCTCAATTACATTGCTGATTCGATTATGAACGAGGACCTGCTAATTAAGCAGAGTGCTGCCGCTGCGGCCGTGTCCCAAAATTCCAATATACAGCAGGCGCTGTCCAAATATATTCACGCCCACCAGCAGCACTTACAGCTTCTTACCGACGCGCTCAAGGATCATCAATCCATTGCACCATCGCAAGTACAATAACAGAGGGGGATGCATCTGTGAACAACCAGGTTAATTTGGCCGAACAGGATATTCTTAATACGATTCTAGCTGATCTTAGAAGAACCGCCCGGGAATACACCACTGCAACAACGGAATCCTCGTGCCCCTCGGTACGTCAGATGTTCAACCAGCTTACGGACGGCACACTTCGCCTCCAGGGGGAACTGTATCAGCTGATGCAGCAGAACGGTTCCTATCAGTCGCCTGCCAAAGCCCCGCGCCAGGAAGTTGACAAGCTGTACCAGCATGCGTCAGAGGCTCAAGCGAAGAGCCAGCAATTTGCTCAGATGACGTCCACACAAGAAGGTAATACTTCCCAAGGCGCATCTACTCACTTGAGCTGAACCTTGTCATGACGCTTGGGACAGCTTATTTTGCAGATTCCGTCCTTGCCGTGTAACCTGACACGGCAAGGACGGTTTTTGTTTGCAGATGACCCAAAATCATGTAAGATAGATACAACGAACTTCTGATTTCCCAAGCAAAAAAGCCTTGGATCAAGGTGGGGAACAGGCACAGGAGGTATAGTATGAAAGCGATAAGTGAACTGAAACTTAAAGTCCTGGATCTGCTCCGTGAGGATGCAAGGCGGAGTCCTGAACTGCTGGCCACTCTTCTTGGCATCTCTTTGGAAGAAGTCAAGACAGCCATACGCGAGCTTGAGGAAGATCACATTATTGTGAAATATGCGACAGTGGTGAATTCCGGCAAGCTTGATGACGAGAAAGTGACCGCACTGATTGAAGTCCAGATTACTCCTGAGCGCGGGCGTGGATTTGACGCGATTGCGGAGCGTATTTATTTGTTCTCACAAGTTAAGTCCGTCTATTTAATGTCAGGTGCATATGATTTGCTGGTAGAAGTGGAAGGCCGCAATCTGAAAGAAGTAGCAAGCTTCGTATCAGATAAGCTGTCTCCGCTGGAGTCCGTTCTTTCCACCAAAACTCACTTTATTCTCAAAAAATACAAGCAGGACGGCATCATCTTCGAGGATCATGAAGAAGATCACCGTCTTGTGATTTCTCCGTAAAGGAAGTCATGTCATGAATGTAAATCCAGGTCTGAGATCAGAGCAGGAAGCTGGCAAATCGATGAACTCGTACTTGGCACCGCTGGTGCGGGAGATCCAGCCATCGGGTATTCGGAGATTTTTCGATTTAGCAAGCGGCAACAAAGACATTATTACGCTGGGTGTGGGGGAACCGGACTTTATCACCCCGTGGCATGTCCGGGAAGCCACCGTACATTCCCTGGAGAGGGGTTATACCAGCTATACATCGAACTCTGGAACGCCAGAACTCCGTGAGGCGATTGGGCAGTACTTATACGATAGCTTTCAAGTGGCTTATGAGCCCTCGAATCAAATACTGGTAACCGTCGGGGGAAGTGAAGCCATCGACTTGGCTCTCCGGGCATTGATATCGCCCGGCGATGAAGTGCTGGTTCCGGCTCCATGTTATCTTCCCTATTCTCCGCTCACCTCAATTGCAGGAGGGGTTCCAGTAGAGATCGGGACCTACGCCAAAGATAACTTCAAGTTAACCGCGGAGAATCTCTTAGCCAAGATAACACCTAAATCTAAGGTGCTGGTATTGAACTATCCAAGCAATCCGACGGGCGCCATTATGACTTATGAAGATTGGCTGCCGATCGCCAAGGTTGCGGAGGAGCATGATCTTATCGTTATTTCCGATGAGATCTATGCGGAACTTACCTACGATCAGAAGCATGTAAGCTTCGCCTCTATTCCTGGGATGAAGGACCGGACTATACTGGTTAGCGGATTCTCCAAAGCTTTTGCCATGACCGGCTGGCGGATGGGTTATGTATGCGGTCATCCCGATTTGATCTATGCTATGCTCAAGATCCATCAATATACTGTCATGTGTGCTCCGATTATGGGACAGGTGGCTGCGCTTGAAGCCCTTACGAATGGAATTGAGGAAAAGGATCGGATGGTTGATTCTTACAATCAGCGGCGTAGGCTCGTCGTTAAAGGACTGCGCGACATTGGGCTCGACTGTCATGAGCCTCAAGGCGCCTTTTATGCCTTTCCAAGTGTAGAGTCCACAGGTCTGTCATCGGATGAATTCGCGCAGAGACTGCTGGTTGAAGCCAAGGTAGCCGCAGTTCCAGGGAATGTCTTCGGCCTCGGTGGGGAAGGGTTCCTTAGATGCTCTTATGCAACCTCTGTTGCCAATCTAACGGAAGCAATCAGCCGGATGGGTGATTTCGTCAATAAGCTGAAGCAGGGCTGATTTAACAGAAATTTCATTTTTTAATTGATTACTGGTTGATTAAAGTGGTATAATTTCTTTTTGGGAGAACTGTTTAAGTTTCATCCTCATTATGTTAAGAGGAAGCTTAAGAGATTTCTAGTATTCAAGGAGGGATTGCGAATGAGAAGCGGAGATTACAGCCTGTCTAATCAAACGGGTTACTGCGTTGCCGAAGAACACAAATCAGAACAGTGGACATCGAAAGAGAATCCTCTTGCTTCAACATCCATTTCCAAATCCTTGGAAGATGAAATTCTGATTCTTCGTAACCGAATGGAGAGACTCTTCCTACAAGAACAATCATTCACCTCCGATATCGTAGTCGAGATTAGCAGTCTGCTGGATCTTAAGATTAACGAATTTATGAAGAATAACAAGAAATACTAACATAGAGTTTAGTTAAAGGAGATCCTCCAAGGGGGTCTCCTTTTTTGGGAGTATGGCCAAATATTATAGAGGAGGCATAAGGATTATGTCTATTTATACACGTACAGGAGATGAAGGCAAGACGTCCGTCATTGGTGCCAGAGTGATGAAGGATGACGAGCGTATTGAAGCATATGGAACCATCGATGAGTTGAATTCTTTCGTAGGGCAAGCGATTAGCCAGGCGGACCCTGAGAAATTTGCGGACTTGTCTCTGCATCTGCTTCAAATTCAGCATGAGCTGTTCGACTGCGGATCGGATCTGGCCTTTGTGAAGTTAAATGAGTCCCGTTATAAGGTAAGCGCGTCTATGGTGGAGCAATTAGAACAGTGGATAGACACCTATGAACAGGAGAATCCGAAGCTGGAGAAGTTCATCCTGCCTGGAGGCACAGCGCTAGCCTCTACATTGCATATTTGCCGGACGGTCTGCCGCCGTGCCGAGCGCCGGACAGTCTCGCTTGGAGCGAAGCTGGATATTAATCCGGATGTACTTAGATACCTGAACCGTCTGTCCGATTTCTTCTTTGCTGTTGCCAGAACTGCTAATGCGAGAGCGAAGCTGGCCGATATAGAATATGAGCGCAGTGCAAAGGTGTTCCGTAACCGATGACAGCCTATTATGATCCGATTGAATACAAGGTACAAGAGGAAGACAGCGGTATGCTGCTGAAGACGGTCCTCCAGCGGAGGGTGGGTATCTCCCGCAAGCTTCTATCCAAGATCAAGCTGACAGAACAAGGCATTATGCTCAATGGAGAGAGGGTCTACATCAGTGTCAAGGTGAAGCAGGGAGATCAGGTCGCTATCCGGCTGGAGCAGGAAGAGTCGGAGGATATATTGCCGCAGCCCATTCCATTTGAAATCTTGTATGAGGATGATGCCCTGCTGGTCGTAAATAAAGAACCTGGAATTATCGTACACCCGACCCATGGTCATTATACGGGGACACTCGCGAACGGGGTGGTTCATTATTGGAAGGAACGCGGGGAGAGGTTCCGGTTTCGCCCTATACATAGGCTTGATCAGGAGACGAGCGGTGTGCTTGCCATTGCCAAGAACGCCTATGTTCACCAGCATATATCTGAACAGCTGATTGCAGGACAGGTCAACAAACGGTACAAGGCGCTAGTTCACGGAGCCCCTTCTTCAGAAGAAGGAACTATAGACGGGCCAATTGACCGGGACCCGGACGAACCTCATCGCCGTATTGTAACACCTGATGGATATCCCGCTTTGACCTTCTACAGAATCGTAGAGAGATTTGGGGGTGCATCCTTAGTGGACATCCGACTGGGAACAGGGAGAACTCATCAGATTCGTGTCCATATGACCTCTGTGGGCTGTCCGCTCATTGGGGACAAGATGTATACTCATCCCGTCGGATCTGACAGGCCTATAGATCAGAAGGAGCGTGTAGACGAGCTGAATCTCCTGATTAGCCGTCAGGCGCTCCATGCGGCAGAACTGGGGCTTCGTCATCCACTCACGGGGGAGGAGCTGCGCTTTGAAGCTCCTTTTCCTGAAGATATGAATAGACTAAGAGAATACTTGCTAACCGACTATCACTAACTGGAGGCTCACGATGAGTGAACTAATCGTATACCAATATTCGAAATGCGGAACCTGCCGCAATGCGGTCAAATCCCTACAAGCCAAGGGACATCAGCTTGAGTTAAAACCTGTGTTTGAGGCCCCGCCTAGTAAGACCGAGCTTGAGAATTTGATTAATCTTAGCGGAATTGAGCTCAAAAAGTTTTTTAATACAAGTGGTGAGGTCTATAAAGAGATGGGATTGAAGGACAAGCTTGCAGGGATGTCCCGCGAGGAGCAGATCGAGCTGCTTGCTTCTAATGGCCGGCTTATCAAGAGACCCATTGTAACTGACGGGAAGACAGTAACTGTAGGCTTCAAGGAAGAGATGTTCGAGCAAGCATGGGGAAATCATTAGTAATCGAAGGCGTGCTGCTCTTATGATATACTAGAGTATATACAACTGGATGCGGATGTGCTCCAGGAATGAACGAAGGAGAGAGAACGTTGACGACTACAAATAAAGAGACTTTATTGCTGGTAGATGGAATGGCGCTGATGTTCCGGGCCTTTTACGCTTCTGCGGCCAGCGGCTACATCCGGCGAACCAAGGCGGGTCTCCCTACGAATGCGATATATGGCTTTATGCGCTATTTCTGGGATGCGGTTGAGAAATTCTCCCCTTCCCATGTAGCCTGCTGCTGGGATCTGGGAAGCAAGACGTTCCGCACCGAGCAATTCGCAGCCTACAAAGGGAACCGCTCGGAAGCACCCGATGATCTGATTCCCCAGTTCGCGGTGATTCTTGAAGTCATGGACAGTCTGGGTATCCCTAACATTAGCGCGCCAGGTTACGAGGCCGATGATTGCATCGGTACCCTGGCTTCTATTTACTGCCAGGACATGAATGTCCTCGTACTGACCGGAGACCACGATATGCTGCAGCTGGTCAATGATTGCACTAGCGTCATCATTATGAAGAAAGGCCATGGGAACTACATGGTCTATACCCCGGACAGCCTGATGGAAGAGAAGCAGCTGCTCCCGCGCCAGATTATTGATGTGAAGGCGCTTATGGGCGACCCGAGCGATAACTATCCGGGAGTACGCGGAATTGGCGAGAAGACAGCGGTGAAGCTCGTTCAGGAGTACCATGATGTCGAAGGGATTCTTGCCAATCTGGAGGAGCTCTCCAAAGGCGTCCGGACCAAAATCGAAACAGATCTGGACATGCTTCACCTGTCCCGTCAGCTCGCGACTATCAAGTGTGATGTCGAGTTGGCGTGTCAGATTGACGAATGCCGGCTTGAGCTGAATCATGCTCAGATTGCTTCCAAATTTGAGGAGCTTGAAATGAAAAGTATATGCGCATGGATGGGAGTTGCCGTAGTATAGATGAAGAAGGATAACAAGAACTGGACTTATCTGTTAAAAAGAATAATGCTGGCCATTGCAGCGGTGCTGCTGCTGACTTCTGGAACGCTGAATCCACTCACCGCTGAAGCGAAGCCAGGCATCAAGGCCTCTTCAAGCAAGGTGAAAGTTGGAAGCAAGACCTTCACGGTTCAAATGGTCTCCATTCCTAAAGGTACCCCGGTTACGCTCGGACTTGCGAAGCGTCAAGTGGGACAAGTGGAGGCATTCACCTCCATTGTGAAGAATTATCATGCCCAGGCTGCGATCAACGGAGCATTCTTCAACGCCTACGGGGGTCCTACAGATCCCTATGGTACCTTCATTATTGAAGGGCGGTTAGCCCATTTCGGAGGATATGGGACAACGATTGGCTTCTTGAAGGATGGGACTGCCGTGATGGCTCCCCTGCGCAACTCGCTAACAGGTACGGTTACGAGTGACAAGGGCAGCTCCATGGGCTGGTATGCGGTATTTCTGAACCGCACTCCCGCCAATGGGGCCAGCACCATTATCAAGTATACGCCCGATCGCGGGAGCCGGGTCGGATTCAGCGGCGGTACTGCCGTAACCATTGTAAATGGTGTAGTGACGAAGAAAGCAGTCAATGCGAATAGTCTGATTCCCAAAGACGGTTATGTGCTTGTTTTTACCGGGAATGAGAAGAAGAGCTCGGACCGCTTCGTTGTTGGATACAAAGTTCAGGAGAAGCTGGTCTACAAAGACGATAAGGGAAAAGCGATCCCTTGGGAGAATGTGGTCACAGCGGTAGGGGCAGGTCCGCGGCTCGTGCAGGATGGCAAGGTGAAGCTGAACGCCAAGGCAGAAGGGTTCAATGACCCGAAGATTCTGTCGAGCTCTGCAGCCCGCAGCGGGATTGCCATTATGCCCGACGGCTCGATTCTGTTAGCTACGGTATCCGGGGCAACCATGCAGCAGTGGGCAGGTATCATGAAGGCGCTTGGTGCGAAGCAGGCGATGAATCTGGATGGCGGAGCTTCATCAGCCTTGTATGCCAATGGCAAAGTCCTCACGCAGGCAGGGCGCCCGCTTAGCAATGTGCTGGTATTCGGCAGCAATGTGAAATAAATCTTTGCAGTAATCAGAAACCCTCTCCCGGTTGCCGGAAGAGGGTTTGTTTTATTTTGCCTCATTGACAGATTCTTCGCCCTTCTCAAGCTCGCGCTCAGCCTGCTTGCGGTGGGCAATCCGGCTGCTTGCCGATGCGGCTATCGCACCCACAATATCGTCGAGGAAGGTATGAACCGGACCCAGGCTTTTATCATTCAATCGTTCGAGTATACCCGGCTTCAGCTTATCTACGTAACCATAGTTCGTGAATCCAATACTTCCATATACATTGACGATCGAGAAGGCAAGAATCTCATCGACCCCATACAGCCCTTCATCATTCGAGATCATCTCCTGCAGCTCAGGGATAAGAAGCTCCTGCTCAGCGAGAATATCCAGCTGGATTCCGGTTAATACGGCATTCTGAACCTCTCTCTTGGTAAGCACCTGCTCCACATTGTGGATGCACTCCTCCATTGTCAGATCAGGATAGTACTTCTGCTGAAGCAGCATAACAAGCTCGGCAATCTCCGGAATTTTGACTCCGCGCTTATGAAGCCATTCTTTGGTCGCATCGGCTACCTTTTTGCTGTTCAAGCTGTATGGAATTTTCGCTTTGTCCATGACCTTCACCTCAACTCCTAACATATTCATGCTGGTCTTGATATGTGCAGTGTGTCCACTTCCTCGAAATAATAGTTATTTTTTGAAAGAGGGCTCGTATATATAGTAATACAAACCACAGAAAATTGTTAGGGAGGCACAAAGGACCTATGAAATCTTTTTCAAGGGTAAAACCTACAGCAGCAGCCGGCTTACTCGCTATCCCTTTGTTGTTATCAGGGTGTGGAATCTTCGGTTCACAGGATGCAGCTCAGATTGACCCGCCACCGGCGGATATAGAATCTCAAATGCTGCAGACCGCAGATCAAGCGAACCAGACAAGCTCCTCCGGGAAGACAAGCAAGGTGAATACGAATCAGGCTACAGTCTATCTGAAAAATGAGCAGGGACTGCTCGCACCTGTATCCTTGAATCTGCCGCAAGGCAGTAAGGAAGGGAAGCTGAACCAGCTCATGGAGTCCCTCGTACAGGATGGAACCTACGCTTCGGTCATTCCTCAAGGCTTCCAGGGCGTTCTTCCCAAAGGAACACAGGTTACCCATGTATCTGTGGATAAGAAGCAAAAGCTGGCCGTAGTGGAGTTCACCAAGCCTTTCAATAACTACGATGTTAAGGATGAGCGCAAGATCATGGAGGCTGTAACCTGGACTTTAACGGGCAGCTCTGATGTTCAGAACGTTCAATTGTGGGTGGACGGGCAGAAGCTGAATGAAATGCCGGTGGGCCACCTGCCGCTGAGTCAGCCGCTGAATCGGACTGTTGGAATTAATCTGGAGCTTACCCCAGGTGTCAATGTCTCTCAGACAAGTCCGGTTACCGTATATTTTGCCTCGTCCACCCAGAGCGGAGTCCCTTATTTCGTACCTGTGACCCGGTTGGTCCCTGCAGGAGAAGATTCGGTAAAGGCTGCTCTCGCTCAACTGATGGAAGGCCCTGTTCAGGGTCATGGGCTTCAGCAGGTGTTAACTTCAAATACCACACTTGAGCAGGTAGAGACGGCTAAGGACGGTGTGGTTACCGTCTCGCTGAAGGATGACATGTTCGAGCCTGGGGAGAAGGTTCCGGCGCAGCTTCTTCAGTCTCTGGTGCTGACCGTAACCGAGAATACCCCGAGTGACAAAGTGCGCATCTGGATGAATGGAAGTAAAGACGTCGTTGGAGACGACAACCAGAAATACAGTGAGCCCGTATCCCGTCCTGAGGCGCTCAATCCTATTCCTATCTAAATCCCACCGGGGCCGACTGCTGAGCGGCTCCCTTTTCTATGATAAGGGATTTTCTTCCTAAGGTGCTTTTGAAGCATCTCTTTGGTAAAATAGGGGAAGCATAGGCAGGATGAAATGTAGGAGGCACATAATAATGAGAATAAGCGGACGATCTGCAGACGAGCGCAGACCCATGAATTTAACGGTCAATCCCAATAAATATGCAGAGGGTTCTGTATATATTGAAGTCGGTGACACCAAGGTGCTGTGCACCGCAACGGTAGAAGAGAAGGTTCCCCCGTTCATGAAGGGTCAAGGACGCGGGTGGGTAACGGCAGAATATTCGATGCTTCCCCGGGCAACCCAGACAAGAAACCAGCGGGAATCCGCCAGAGGCAAGCTTACAGGCAGAACGATGGAGATTCAGCGGCTGATCGGGCGTGCGCTCAGGTCCGTAGTGAATCTTCAAGCGCTTGGAGAGCGGACGGTAATTGTTGACTGTGATGTAATTCAGGCGGACGGAGGAACGCGTACCACCTCGATCACAGGGGCTTTCATTGCGATGTCCATTGCCGTGAATAAGCTGACTCAGAAGCATAACCTAGCCGTATTTCCGGTCACCGATTACTTGGCTTCGGTCAGTGTAGGGGTAGTAGGAAATGAACTACTGCTTGATTTGAATTATGAGGAAGATTCGAAGGCCAAGGTAGATATGAATGTGGTCATGACAGGTGAAGGCAAATTTGTAGAAATTCAGGGCACCGGTGAGGAAAGCCCTTCTCCCGCGAAGAGATGAACGGGATGATGGAGCTCGCTGAGAAGGGAATCCGTGAGATGATCGCCTCAGCAGCAGGAGGTGCTTGGACCGATTGCGCTGAGCGATCATCTCACGGATTCCCTTCTCAGCGAGCTCCATCATCCCGTTCATCTCTTCGCGGGAGAAGGGGCTTTCCTCACCGGTGCCCTGAATTTCTACAAATTTGCCTTCACCTGTCATGACCACATTCATATCTACCTTGGCCTTCGAATCTTCCTCATAATTCAAATCAAGCAGTAGTTCATTTCCTACTACCCTACACTGACCGAAGCCAAGTTAATCGGTGACCGGAAATACGGCTAGGTTATGCTTCTGAGTCAGCTTATTCACGGCAATGGACATCGCAATGAAAGCCCCCTGTGATCGAGGTGGTACGCGTTCCTCCGTCCGCCTGAATTACATCACAGTCAACAATTTACCGTCCGCTCTCCAAGCGCTTGAAGATCACTACGGACCTGAGCGCACGCCCGATCAGCCGCTGAATCTCCATCGTTCTGCCTGTAAGCTTGCCTCTGGCGGATTCCCGCTGGTTTCTTGTCTGGGTTGCCCGGGGAAGCATCGAATATTCTGCCGTTACCCACCCGCGTCCTTGACCCCTTCATGAACGGGGGAACCTTCTCTTCTACCGTTGCGGTGCACAGCACCTTGGTGTCACCGACTTCAATATATACAGAACCCTCTGCATATTTATTGGGATTGACCGTTAAATTCATGGGTCTGCGCTCGTCTGCAGATCGTCCGCTTATTCTCATTATTATGTGCCTCCTACATTTCATCCTGCCTATGCTTCCCCTATTTTACCAAAGAGATGCTTCAAAAGCACCTTAGGAAGAAAATCCCTTATCATAGAAAAGGGAGCCGCCTCAGCAGTCGGCCCCGGTGGGATTTAGATAGGAATAGGATTGAGCGCCTCAGGACGGGATACGGGCTCACTGTATTTCTGGTGTCGTCTCCAACGACGTCTTTACTTCCATTCATCCAGATGCGCACTTTGTCACTCGGGGTATTCTCCGGTTACGGTCAGCACAGAGACTGAAGAAGCTGCGCCGGAACCTTCTCCCCAGGCTCGAACATGTCATCCTTCAGCGAGACGGTAACCACACCGTCCTTAGCCGTCTCTACCTGCTCAAGTGTGGTATTTGAAGTTAACACCTGCTGAAGCCCATGACCCTGAACAGGGCCTTCCATCAGTTGAGCGAGAGCAGCCTTTACCGAATCTTCTCCTGCAGGGACCAACCGGGTCACAGGTACGAAATAAGGGACTCCGCTCTGGGTGGACGAGGCAAAATATACGGTAACCGGACTTGTCTGAGAGACATTGACACCTGGGGTAAGCTCCAGATTAATTCCAACAGTCCGATTCAGCGGCTGACTCAGCGGCAGGTGGCCCACCGGCATTTCATTCAGCTTCTGCCCGTCCACCCACAATTGAACGTTCTGAACATCAGAGCTGCCCGTTAAAGTCCAGGTTACAGCCTCCATGATCTTGCGCTCATCCTTAACATCGTAGTTATTGAAAGGCTTGGTGAACTCCACTTACGGCCAGCTTTTGCTTCTTATCCACAGATACATGGGTAACCTGTGTTCCTTTGGGAAGAACGCCCTGGAAGCCTTGAGGAATGACCGAAGCGTAGGTTCCATCCTGTACGAGGGACTCCATGAGCTGGTTCAGCTTCCCTTCCTTACTGCCTTGCGGCAGATTCAAGGATACAGGTGCGAGCAGTCCCTGCTCATTTTTCAGATAGACTGTAGCCTGATTCGTATTCACCTTGCTTGTCTTCCCGGAGGAGCTTGTCTGGTTCGCTTGATCTGCGGTCTGCAGCATTTGAGATTCTATATCCGCCGGTGGCGGGTCAATCTGAGCTGCATCCTGTGAACCGAAGATTCCACACCTGATAACAACAAAGGGATAGCGAGTAAGCCGGCTGCTGCTGTAGGTTTTACCCTTGAAAAAGATTTCATAGGTCCTTTGTGCCTCCCTAACAATTTTCTGTGGTTTGTATTACTATATATACGAGCCCTCTTTCAAAAAATAACTATTATTCGAGGAAGTGGACACACTGCACATATCAAGACCAGCATGAATATGTTAGGAGTGAGGTGAAGGTCATGGACAAAGCGAAAATTCCATACAGCTTGAACAGCAAAAAGGTAGCCGATGCGACCAAAGAATGGCTTCATAAGCGCGGAGTCAAAATTCCGGAGATTGCCGAGCTTGTTATGCTGCTTCAGCAGAAGTACTATCCTGATCTGACAATGGAGGAGTGCATCCACAATGTGGAGCAGGTGCTTACCAAGAGAGAGGTTCAGAATGCCGTATTAACCGGAATCCAGCTGGATATTCTCGCTGAGCAGGAGCTTCTTATCCCTGAGCTGCAGGAGATGATCTCGAATGATGAAGGGCTGTATGGGGTCGATGAGATTCTTGCCTTCTCGATCGTCAATGTATATGGAAGTATTGGATTCACGAACTATGGTTACGTAGATAAGCTGAAGCCGGGTATACTCGAACGATTGAATGATAAAAGCCTGGGTCCGGTTCATACCTTCCTCGACGATATTGTGGGTGCGATAGCCGCATCGGCAAGCAGCCGGATTGCCCACGCAAGCAGGCTGAGCGCGAGCTTGAGAAGGGCGAAGAATCTGTCAATGAGGCAAAATAAAACAAACCCTCTTCCGGCAACCGGGAGAGGGTTTCTGATTACTGCAAAGATTTATTTCACATTGCTGCCGAATACCAGCACATTGCTAAGCGGGCGCCCTGCCTGCGTGAGGACTTTGCCATTGGCATACAAGGCTGATTGAAGCTCCGCCATCCAGATTCATCGCCTGCTTCGCACCAAGCGCCTTCATGATACCTGCCCACTGCTGCATGGTTGCCCCGGATACCGTAGCTAACAGAATCGAGCCGTCGGGCATAATGGCAATCCCGCTGCGGGCTGCAGAGCTCGACAGAATCTTCGGGTCATTGAACCCTTCTGCCTTGGCGTTCAGCTTCACCTTGCCATCCTGCACGAGCCGCGGACCTGCCCCTACCGCTGTGACCACATTCTCCCAAGGGATCGCTTTTCCCTTATCGTCTTTGTAGACCAGCTTCTCCTGAACTTTGTATCCAACAACGAAGCGGTCCGAGCTCTTCTTCTCATTCCCGGTAAAAACAAGCACATAACCGTCTTTGGGAATCAGACTATTCGCATTGACTGCTTTCTTCGTCACTACACCATTTACAATGGTTACGGCTAGTACCGCCGCTGAATCCGACCCGGCTCCCGCGATCGGGCGTATACTTGATAATGGTGCTGGCCCCATTGGCGGGAGTGCGGTTCAGAAATACCGCATACCAGCCCATGGAGCTGCCCTTGTCACTCGTAACCGTACCTGTTAGCGAGTTGCGCAGGGGAGCCATCACGGCAGTCCCATCCTTCAAGAAGCCAATCGTTGTCCCATATCCTCCGAAATGGGCTAACCGCCCTTCAATAATGAAGGTACCATAGGGATCTGTAGGACCCCCGTAGGCGTTGAAGAATGCTCCGTTGATCGCAGCCTGGGCATGATAATTCTTCACAATGGAGGTGAATGCCTCCACTTGTCCCACTTGACGCTTCGCAAGTCCGAGCGTAACCGGGGTACCTTTAGGAATGGAGACCATTTGAACCGTGAAGGTCTTGCTTCCAACTTTCACCTTGCTTGAAGAGGCCTTGATGCCTGGCTTCGCTTCAGCGGTGAGTGGATTCAGCGTTCCAGAAGTCAGCAGCAGCACCGCTGCAATGGCCAGCATTATTCTTTTTAACAGATAAGTCCAGTTCTTGTTATCCTTCTTCATCTATACTACGGCAACTCCCATCCATGCGCATATACTTTTCATTTCAAGCTCCTCAAATTTGGAAGCAATCTGAGCATGATTCAGCTCAAGCCGGCATTCGTCAATCTGACACGCCAACTCGACATCACACTTGATAGTCGCGAGCTGACGGGACAGGTGAAGCATGTCCAGATCTGTTTCGATTTTGGTCCGGACGCCTTTGGAGAGCTCCTCCAGATTGGCAAGAATCCCTTCGACATCATGGTACTCCTGAACGAGCTTCACCGCTGTCTTCTCGCCAATTCCGCGTACTCCCGGATAGTTATCGCTCGGGTCGCCCATAAGCGCCTTCACATCAATAATCTGGCGCGGGAGCAGCTGCTTCTCTTCCATCAGGCTGTCCGGGGTATAGACCATGTAGTTCCCATGGCCTTTCTTCATAATGATGACGCTAGTGCAATCATTGACCAGCTGCAGCATATCGTGGTCTCCGGTCAGTACGAGGACATTCATGTCCTGGCAGTAAATAGAAGCCAGGGTACCGATGCAATCATCGGCCTCGTAACCTGGCGCGCTAATGTTAGGGATACCCAGACTGTCCATGACTTCAAGAATCACCGCGAACTGGGGAATCAGATCATCGGGTGCTTCCGAGCGGTTCCCTTTGTAGGCTGCGAATTGCTCGGTGCGGAACGTCTTGCTTCCCAGATCCCAGCAGCAGGCTACATGGGAAGGGGAGAATTTCTCAACCGCATCCCAGAAATAGCGCATAAAGCCATATATCGCATTCGTAGGGAGACCCGCCTTGGTTCGCCGGATGTAGCCGCTGGCCGCAGAAGCGTAAAAGGCCCGGAACATCAGCGCCATTCCATCTACCAGCAATAAAGTCTCTTTATTTGTAGTCGTCAACGTTCTCTCTCCTTCGTTCATTCCTGGAGCACATCCGCATCCAGTTGTATATACTCTAGTATATCATAAGAGCAGCACGCCTTCGATTACTAATGATTTCCCCATGCTTGCTCGAACATCTCTTCCTTGAAGCCTACAGTTACTGTCTTCCCGTCAGTTACAATGGGTCTCTTGATAAGCCGGCCATTAGAAGCAAGCAGCTCGATCTGCTCCTCGCGGGACATCCCTGCAAGCTTGTCCTTCAATCCCATCTCTTTATAGACCTCACCACTTGTATTAAAAAACTTTTTGAGCTCAATTCCGCTAAGATTAATCAAATTCTCAAGCTCGGTCTTACTAGGCGGGGCCTCAAACACAGGTTTTTAACTCAAGCTGATGTCCCTTGGCTTGTAGGGATTTGACCGCATTGCGGCAGGTTCCGCATTTCGAATATTGGTATACGATTAGTTCACTCATCGTGAGCCTCCAGTTAGTGATAGTCGGTTAGCAAGTATTCTCTTAGTCTATTCATATCTTCAGGAAAAGGAGCTTCAAAGCGCAGCTCCTCCCCCGTGAGTGGATGACGAAGCCCCAGTTCTGCCGCATGGAGCGCCTGACGGCTAATCAGGAGATTCAGCTCGTCTACACGCTCCTTCTGATCTATAGGCCTGTCAGATCCGACGGGATGAGTATACATCTTGTCCCCAATGAGCGGACAGCCCACAGAGGTCATATGGACACGAATCTGATGAGTTCTCCCTGTTCCCAGTCGGATGTCCACTAAGGATGCACCCCCAAATCTCTCTACGATTCTGTAGAAGGTCAAAAGCGGGATATCCATCAGGTGTTACAATACGGCGATGAGGTTCGTCCGGGTCCCGGTCAATTGGCCCGTCTATAGTTCCTTCTTCTGAAGAAGGGGCTCCGTGAACTAGCGCCTTGTACCGTTTGTTGACCTGTCCTGCAATCAGCTGTTCAGATATATGCTGGTGAACATAGGCGTTCTTGGCAATGGCAAGCACACCGCTCGTCTCCTGATCAAGCCTATGTATAGGGCGAAACCGGAACCTCTCCCCGCGTTCCTTCCAATAATGAACCACCCCGTTCGCGAGTGTCCCCGTATAATGACCATGGGTCGGGTGTACGATAATTCCAGGTTCTTTATTTACGACCAGCAGGGCATCATCCTCATACAAGATTTCAAATGGAATGGGCTGCGGCAATATATCCTCCGACTCTTCCTGCTCCAGCCGGATAGCGACCTGATCTCCCTGCTTCACCTTGACACTGATGTAGACCCTCTCTCCATTGAGCATAATGCCTTGTTCTGTCAGCTTGATCTTGGATAGAAGCTTGCGGGAGATACCCACCCTCCGCTGGAGGACCGTCTTCAGCAGCATACCGCTGTCTTCCTCTTGTACCTTGTATTCAATCGGATCATAATAGGCTGTCATCGGTTACGGAACACCTTTGCACTGCGCTCATATTCTATATCGGCCAGCTTCGCTCTCGCATTAGCAGTTCTGGCAACAGCAAAGAAGAAATCGGACAGACGGTTCAGGTATCTAAGTACATCCGGATTAATATCCAGCTTCGCTCCAAGCGAGACTGTCCGGCGCTCGGCACGGCGGCAGACCGTCCGGCAAATATGCAATGTAGAGGCTAGCGCTGTGCTCCAGGCAGGATGAACTTCTCCAGCTTCGGATTCTCCTGTTCATAGGTGTCTATCCACTGTTCTAATTGCTCCACCATAGACGCGCTTACCTTATAACGGGACTCATTTAACTTCACAAAGGCCAGATCCGATCCGCAGTCGAACAGCTCATGCTGAATTTGAAGCAGATGCAGAGACAAGTCCGCAAATTTCTCAGGGTCCGCCTGGCTAATCGCTTGCCCTACGAAAGAATTCAACTCATCGATGGTTCCATATGCTTCAATACGCTCGTCATCCTTCATCACTCTGGCACCAATGACGGACGTCTTGCCTTCATCTCCTGTACGTGTATAAATAGACATAATCCTTATGCCTCCTCTATAATATTTGGCCATACTCCCAAAAAAGGAGACCCCCTTGGAGGATCTCCTTTAACTAAACTCTATGTTAGTATTTCTTGTTATTCTTCATAAATTCGTTAATCTTAAGATCCAGCAGACTGCTAATCTCGACTACGATATCGGAGGTGAATGATTGTTCTTGTAGGAAGAGTCTCTCCATTCGGTTACGAAGAATCAGAATTTCATCTTCCAAGGATTTGGAAATGGATGTTGAAGCAAGAGGATTCTCTTTCGATGTCCACTGTTCTGATTTGTGTTCTTCGGCAACGCAGTAACCCGTTTGATTAGACAGGCTGTAATCTCCGCTTCTCATTCGCAATCCCTCCTTGAATACTAGAAATCTCTTAAGCTTCCTCTTAACATAATGAGGATGAAACTTAAACAGTTCTCCCAAAAAGAAATTATACCACTTTAATCAACCAGTAATCAATTAAAAATGAAATTCTGTTAAATCAGCCCTGCTTCAGCTTATTGACGAAATCACCCATCCGGCTGATTGCTTCCGTTAGATTGGCAACAGAGGTTGCATAAGAGCATCTAAGGAACCCTTCCCCCACCGAGGCCGAAGACATTCCCTGGAACTGCGGCTACCTTGGCTTCAACCAGCAGTCTCTGCGCGAATTCATCCGATGACAGACCTGTGGACTCTACACTTGGAAAGGCATAAAAGGCGCCTTGAGGCTCATGACAGTCGAGCCCAATGTCGCGCAGTCCTTTAACGACGAGCCTACGCCGCTGATTGTAAGAATCAACCATCCGATCCTTTTCCTCAATTCCATTCGTAAGGGCTTCAAGCGCAGCCACCTGTCCCATAATCGGAGCACACATGACAGTATATTGATGGATCTTGAGCATAGCATAGATCAAATCGGGATGACCGCATACATAACCCATCCGCCAGCCGGTCATGGCAAAAGCTTTTGGAGAATCCGCTAACAGTATAGCCGGTCATTCATCCCAGGAATAGAGGGCGAAGCTTACATGCTTCTGATCGTAGGTAAGTTCGCATAGATCTCATCGGAAATAACGATAAGATCATGCTCCTCCGCAACCTTGGCGATCGGCAGCAATCTTCATAAGTCATAATGGCGCCCGTCGGATTGCTGGATAGTCAATACCAGCACCTTAGTATTTAGGTGTTATCTGGCTAAGAGATTCTCCGCGGTTAACTTGAAGTTATCTTTGGCGTAGGTCCGATCTCTCCCTGGAACCCCTCCTGCAATTGAGGTGAGCGGAGAATAGGGAAGATAACATGGAGCCGGAACCAGCACTTCATCGCCGGGCGATATCAATGCCCGGAGAGCCAAGTCGATGGCTTCACTTCCCCCGACGGTTACCAGTATTTGATTCGATGGGCTCATAAGCCACTTGAAAGCTATCGTATAAGTACTGCCCAATCGCCTCACGGAGTTCTGGCGTTCCAGAGTCGATGTATAGCTGGTATAACCCCTCTCCAGGGAATGTACGGTGGCTTCCCGGACATGCCACGGGGTGATAAAGTCCGGTTTCCCCCACACCCAGCGTAATAATGTCTTTGTTGCCGCTTGCTAAATCGAAAAATCTCCGAATACCCGATGGCTGGATCTCCCGCACCAGCTGGTGCCAAGTACGAGTTCATCGATTTGCCAGCTTCCTGCTCTGATCTCAGACCTGGATTTACATCATGACATGACTTCCTTTACGGAGAAATCACAGACGGTGATCTTTCTTCATGATCCTCGAAGATGATGCCGTCCTGCTTGTTATTTTTTTGAGAATAAAGTGAGTTTGGTGGAAAGAACGGGACTCCAGCGGAGACAGCTTATCTGATACGAAGCTTGCTACTTCTTTCAGATTGCGGCCTTCCACTTCTACCAGCAAATCATATGCACCTGACATTAAATAGACGGACTTAACTTGTGAGAACAAATAAATACGCTCCGCAATCGCGTCAAATCCACGCCCGCGCTCAGGAGTAATCTGGACTTCAATCAGTGCGGTCACTTTCTCGTCATCAAGCTTGCCGGAATTCACCACTGTCGCATATCTTCACAATAATGTGATCTTCCGCAAGCTCGCGTATGGCTGTCTTGACTTCTTCCAAAGAGATGCCAAGAAGAGTGGCCAGCAGTTCAGGACTCCGCCTTGCATCCTCACGGAGCAGATCCAGGACTTTAAGTTTCAGTTCACTTATCGCTTTCCATACTATACCTCCTGTGCCTGTTCCCCACCTTGATCCAAGGCTTTTTTTGCTTGGGAAATCAGAAGTTCGTTGTATCTATCTTACATGATTTTTGGGTCATCTGCAAACAAAAACCGTCCTTGCCGTGTCAGGTTACACGGCAAGGACGGAATCTGCAAAATAAGCTGTCCCAAGCGTCATGACAAGGTTCAGCTCAAGTGAGTAGATGCGCCTTGGGAAGTATTACCTTCTTGTGTGGACGTCATCTGAGCAAATTGCTGGCTCTTCGCTTGAGCCTCTGACGCATGCTGGTACAGCTTTGTCAACTTCCTGGCGCGGGGCTTTGGCAGGCGACTGATAGGAACCGTTTCTGCTGCATCAGCTGATACAGTTCCCCCTGGAGGCGAAGTGTGCCGTCCGTAAGCTGGTTGAACATCTGACGTACCGAGGGGCACGAGGATTCCGTTGTTGCAGTGGTTGTATTCCCGGGCGGTTCTTCTAAGATCAGCTAGAATCGTATTAAGAATATCCTGTTCGGCCAAATTAACCTGGTTGGTTCACAGATGCATCCCCCTCTGTATTGTACTTGCGATGGTGCAATGGATTGATGATCCTTGAGCGCGTCGGTAAGAAGCTGTAAGTGCTGCTGGTGGGCGTGAATATATTTGGACAGCGCCTGCTTTGTATATTGGAATTTTGGGACACGGCCGCAGCGGCAGCACTTGCTTAATTAGCAGGTCCTCGTTCATAATCGAATCAGCAATGTAATTGAGCTCTTTGGTAGTTAGCGGCTGAAGCGGGCTTTGGTTCATAGATCTGACCTCCTCGGTAGTTGTGCACCCCCATATTATGGCCTCTTCATTTCTTTATAATGCACACAAAAGCCTGCCCAGAATAATCTGGGCAGGCCTGTGGATATAAACGGTATTGTACTTTACTTCTTGCTGTTCGTTATATTCCGAATGAACTGATGCTTGTCCGCCTCAGACAGAACGCGGCTAACCGAGAAGCAGGAAGAGCACACATACACGTTCAGTGTATATGGGGCTTTTAGATTGGATCCGGTCAGGCAGGGCAGAATGTATGAACCCATTTAAGGACACGGTAATTGTTGTCGCCACGAAGAATCAGGGCAAGGTGAAGGAATTCGCGCACGCGCTTGCCGAACTGGGCAGCACGGTGAAGAGCATGTATGATTATCCGGAGCTGCCTGAGGTTGTGGAGGATGGGGATACCTTTGCTGCCAATGCCCGCAAGAAAGCGAAGACGGTGGGCGATGCCTTGGGCAAGCCTGTCCTCGCCGATGATTCCGGTCTTTGTGTAGACAAGCTCGGCGGAGCCCCCGGAGTGTATTCAGCCCGTTATTCAGGCGAGCAGGCCACGGATGCCGAGAATATTGCCAAGCTGCTGGATGAACTTGAGAAGCTGTCCGAAGGGGAGGATACGGAGCAGCCTCTACTTAGTCCTGCCCGTTTCGTATGTCATTTGGCGCTATATGATCCGGGAACCGGGGAGTTTGTAGAGGCTGAGGGCACCGTGGAAGGACTCATATCTGCGGAGCCAGCGGGAAGCGGGGGATTTGGTTATGATCCTGTATTCTATGTTCCTGCCTATCAGAAATCTATGGCCGAGCTAACGCTCCAGGAGAAGCAGGCCATAAGCCATCGCGGGACAGCCCTGCGCATGCTGAAGGATAAGCTTGGTGTGAAATAGTACTGTTTAGCGGGAATACTTGAGGTCAAGTGATAGTACAATCTAAAGGACGGCTGCCTGACAAGGCTGCCGTCCTTAGGTTGTATGCCCAGAAAACTAGACATCTTTATCATTGACAGGGTGGAGGCCCTAGACGGGGCATTTAAGGTGGAAGTCGTCAGTTTTTGACCGCGACAACAGTCAGCCTTTTGTAATCAGCATAGATTGAACCTTCGTGCAGCAGCTTTGGAAGCAGTCTTTCTGTAATCGTGGCGTAGAGGACGGCTTTCTCTTCATCTGAGAACCTGTTCATAAAGTCGCCTCCGAAATTAGCCAGCCAGCCGCTTAAGCCTTGCTTGTTGTCACTCAGCTTCGTGGGCCGGTCATAGTGGCGGGCATATTCCACTTTGAATCCATGCTGCTCAAGAAGTGAGGCGTATTCTCCAATACTTGGGAAGTACCATGGATTCATTGGAGAAGCATCCAGACCATAATCCTCTTCCATAACCTCGTAGATGGCCTGGACGATACTCTCCACGTTGCCCTTGCCGCCGAACTCAGCCACAAATCTTCCTCCAGGCTTCAACACTTGATAGATAGAACGGACGACACCTTGGGCGTCCTTCATCCAGTGAAGCGCCGCATTGGAGAATACCGCATCATAGCGCTCCTCTGCGGTGAAGCTCTCTCCGTTGCTTATTCTAAAATCAAGCTCAGGATATTTCTTCTGAGCCGCCTCGATCATGCTCGCTGAATAATCAATTCCTGTTACCTTCGCGCCGGATTTGGCGATCTGGAAGGACAGATCCCCGGTTCCACAGCCCAAGTCAAGAATCCGCTCGTTCTGCTCAGGTTTCAGCAAGTCAATCAGATTTTTACCGTATTCCGATACAAAGGCAAGCTTGTTATCATAAGATTCCGGGTTCCAAATATTTGTTGAACTCATCTTCAGCAGCTCCTTCGAATTAAGTTAAGTTCATTGTTGCATGAAGCTGCTTATAAATGAAATATATAGTTCATATAACAGTAATAGGTTGTTCCTATTAACCAGGGTTAGAGTATACACGGAAACGCTGCTTACCGGATGACCACCTTATAGGTCTTCAGCCAATGATTAACCTGCGCTAAGTAAGCAAATAATTGAGGACCAGACATGAGCTGACCGAACCAGGGAAGGTGGGACGAGGCCTCGGCGGAAGAAGCAATTTCCCGTATTCTGTCCTGGTTGATCAGAGGAAGAATAGGAGATGCGCTGTCATCCAATATATCTATCACCTGCTGCCTTACTGCATTTAGATAGGCGGGATTATGTGTCTTGGGATAAGGGCTTTTCTTCCGGTACAGAACATCATCCGGGAGAACCCCTTCAAGGGCTTTTCGAAGAATCCCCTTCTCTCTATCACCGGCAGTCTTGATCTCCCAGGGAATATTCCATACATATTGGACAAGTCTGTGATCACAAAAAGGCACACGCACCTCAAGCCCCGCAGCCATACTCATCCTGTCCTTGCGATCCAGCAGTGTCGGCATGAAGCGCGTAATATTCAAATAAGACATGATCCGCATTTGGGCTTCTTTTCCTGTCTCGCCTTTAAGCCTCGGTACTTCATTCACCGCCTCTTGGTAGCGGTCCTGTATATATTCCTGTGGAGAGATCCATTCCCGGATCTCGGGAGAGAGCAGATCGGCGCGAAGTCCAGTGGCTACAGACCACGGGAAGGTCCCCGAGTTGAGCAGCTCGTCACGATGGAACCAGGGATATCCGCCAAAAATTTCATCCGCCGCTTCGCCTGATATCGCAACTGTGGCATCCTTCTTGATCTCCCGGCTGAATAAATACAGAGAAGAGTCCACATCCGCCATACCGGGCAGATCTCTAGCTTCTGTAGAGGCATTCAAAGCGTTCACGAGCTCTGGTGTATCGAAGCGTATCCAGTGATGCTGTGTGCCAAGCTCGGAAATCATCCGCTCAATCCAAGGCGCATCTGCACCTGGCTGGTAACTATGAGCCTTGAAGTATTTGTCGTTATCCACATAATCGACGGAATACGTATGAACCTGTCCCTGTCCGCTTCTTGTGTAATAATCCACAGCCAATGCGGTCAGCGCACTGGAGTCTAGTCCCCCGGACAACAGAGTGCAGACAGGGACGTCTGAGAGCAGCTGCCGTTCAACCGTGTCCTGCAGCAGCTCTCTAAGTCTGGCTGCGGTCCGCGTCTCATCATCTTCATGAGTGTAAGAGTCAAGCTTCCAGTAAGTATAGGTTCTCAGTCCGCTCCGGCTGTAGATCATGGCTTGGCCCGGACGTAACTCCCGTAAATGCGTATAAACCCCGTGACCCGGTGTTCTGGCTGGGCCGAGGATAAATATTTCCGCAAGTCCTTCAGCCCCTACGACAGGCTCAACCTTCGGATGTTCTAAGATGGCTTTGGGCTCTGAGCCAAAAATCAGCGTACCCTCCAGGTCACTGTAGAACAAGGGCTTGACTCCAAGCCGGTCCCTTGCAAAAAATACATGCTGCCGCACACTGTCCCAGATCGCAAAGGCAAAAATACCGTTAAGCTTATGAACAGAGTCCGGTCCCCACTCGATATATGCCTGAAGCAGCACTTCCGTATCACACTCTGTCCGGAAATCGTAACCTCTTTGCTTTAATTCTTCTCTCAGTTCAGGCGCATTATATATCTCCCCGTTGTATACAACGGTAAATACGTTGTCGTCTTTATGGATAACCATGGGCTGGGCTCCATTGGCCGGGTCCATGACACTAAGTCTCCGGTGCCCGAAGGCGCAGGGGCCATAGATCCAGGTTCCACGAGCATCAGGTCCTCTTTTGCCAAGAGTTTCTGTCATTGTCAGCAGTAAGGCGGCGTCCCCAGTCAGGTCTCGGTTCCACTCGATAAACCCGGTAATTCCGCACATATATGGACTCATCCTCTCTCTTCGTTACTCTAAATATGCGGTTTGTTCCGCGGTGATACAAATTATGCCGAACCTAGGCATAAAATGTCTGTCCTCTATGGAAAACTATGCTGTGGAGGAATGAAAGGAGGATGGTCATGAAGAAGACCTTTTATGTATCGGTCCAGGGCCGTTCTGTGCTTGAAGATCCCGGAGCCGCAGCTTACGAATGGGTTATCCGGGCCACATCCGAGGAGGCTGACGAGCTTAGACGTTGGCTCTCTTCAAGTGTGGAAGCTGACGAAGATGAATTCATGGGTTACGTATTTCCTTGGCCAGATACTCCGGAAGAGGGCCGCAGCGCAGCATATTCAGAACGGATTAGCCAGGTATACCAGGAGATTTACCGGCTTGGAACAACGGATACCCGAAGTCAGATGGCAAATGCAAACTTAATTCATGCATAATCTTGAATTCAAAAAAGGAGCGTTCAGCATGTATCCAATTAAAGACGCGAAGCTAACAAGGACTACGGACTATAACGGCACCGCTTGTGTTGAAATTGAAGTAACTCCGGCGGCCTCTGAAGAACCAGGGCTGCTGGTCTATGTGGCCAGGGCAGGGAATGGAGAGGATTTCGAGATTGTCCGAATGATTCGGAATGAATCGGATCTCGCCATAGACTGGTACAATAACAATCTGCATAATGCATATGAGGAAATTGCCGAGGAAAATTTCGGTGATGAAGGAGAGCTGGATGCACCTCAGGAGAGAGAGCAATTCCGGCAAAGTCTATTGGCTTCAGGAAGTATCTCGGCCCAGCTGGAGCAGATGCTGCCTAAAGGCAGCTAAGGCAGTAAGGCGCAGCTATGGAACAGGCTCTCCCGCTCATGGGAGAGCCTGTAGTCTTTAGTATTGTTGAGGCCATTTCGCGTTAGAGAGAATGCGAATCCCTTGAATAACGTTATATAGAAAGGCGCAAAAATAAATGAGGGCAAAGACGGCAACATACATAAAAATGGAGGCTAAATACTGAGCAGAGAACATAAAGTAAAGAAGCGGAAGTGCGGCGAGAACCGGAAATATGTGTGAGAGAAGAGCTCTGCCAGCATGCTTCCGGACCACCGCATCATTGGATATGAACCATACGATTACAGGCAGTAGGAAAGGGGCAAAGAAGATGCTAAAGTAGCACAGCGAAGAAAGGATTGTTCGCATACCTTGTTCACGCTCCTTGGGTCATTTTTTATATATTACCCTAAATTAATAATTTTCTTTGACTTTAGCAAAAGATAGGTTATAATAAATAACGCGTCCTTTTTTCTTCCGGGATCTGCACACAGGCTTACATACTTGTCTCAGTAGCTCAGCTGGATAGAGCAACGGCCTTCTAAGCCGTCGGTCGGGGGTTCGAATCCCTCCTGGGACGTCAATAAAAATCTCTCCTTCGGGAGAGATTTTTTGCGTTCCAGGTTGAGGGGTATGAACCCCAGATGGGGTTCGTCGAAGTGAAGCCCCCCGATGCCGAATGGCTGGGGGATGAACGGAGTCTCGAGCTGAGCGAGAGTATCCCTCCTGGGACGTCAACAAAAATCTCTCCTTCGGGAGAGATTTTTTGCGTTCCAAGTTGAGGGATTTGAACCCCAGATGGGGTTCGTCGAAGTGAAGCCCTCCGATGCCGAATGGCTGGGGGATGAACGGAGTCTCGAACGGCGCGAGAGTATCCCTCCTGGGACGTGAAGACGAGAAAATGCAATGTTCTATGAACTGCTCCTTTAAGTCAGGCTCTATTAAGCATGGACGCAGTTGTGAGATGAGTAGCTCCTCGTGCTTATAAAATATGTATTTAATGTTAATTTTAACCTTATAATTACTAAAATCGATTATAATGAAATTTATGTTCAAGCCGATTACCTATCCTAAGTTAATAGGACAATCATACGCAATAAGGCATGTGCTGAATCGACTATGCTACAAGGGTTATAAATTTTTCGAATACACATGTATACATAAGAGGAGGCGAATGATATGACGATAACATCTGTTATAGTAATGATCTTTGTATTTGTACCTGCCATTGTACTCATGGTAAGCATGCCTTATATTTTACGAGAGAGACGATTAGTTTTGGGGTCACTGTCAGCGCTGTACAATTTCATAGTGAGCCTCTGCGCCAGATACGGAAGTCATATGTTAGGATTAGTGCTACCTTACATACCATCCTGTTCATTGTTTGTATCATCTGCCTAATATACGGCGATGAACATTCCAAGCAACTAAGTTGGATCATTGTCACTTATTCACTCGCCATGGTTGTAATCTCCCTAGCCATGAACATTAGCTATCATTTCAGAATGAAAAGTTTGCTACCTAATCTGCCTATTGCTATGGAACCATCGATCATGGCAGTGGATACTGGATTTCGGGAAAGAAATATTGGCTTGTCTAGTTATTGGTTCCTCATTCATGGTTTAACTATTGTTATTAGTATTCTAGCTGTGCTACTCAACTACGATCAGATTCCTGATCAGATTTCGATCCATTACAACAGTAATTGGAACGTAGACCGCTATGCAGCTAAATCTTATAGTTTTGTGTTTATACCTACAATAATCCAAGTGTTCATAACACTTTTGTTCATATTTGAGAATCGGAGTATTCGCAGAGTGAAGCAGCAGGCTCAATCCATTGATCCTAACCGTTCCATCAGACAAGACGTAAATTTCCGCCTTACTTGGTCAAGTTATATGATTACAGCAAGCTTCTTAGTAGTTATCCTGTTTTCTGTCGTGTAACTAAACATGATATTTCTGCTTAGCATCAATTTTGCCATCCCCATTATCCTAATCATAATAGCCTTAATCACTCTATACGCCTTCGTCTTATCGTTCTGGGCTGGTCAGGGCGGAAGCCGCTTGGAGCCATCTGACGATTACTCCAATGTCAGACCTGTCCATGATGATGATAAATGGCTATTAGGTATGATTTATTTCAATCGCAAGGATAAAAACCTAATCGTCGAGAAAAGGTTCGGAGTCGGCTGGGGATTAAATTTCGGTCACCCAGCAAGCTGGCTGATTTTGCTCGGAATTATTGTAGTGTTAGTTGTGGTAACGAGGCTTGAAGGTTAGTACTCTTCGGAGTATTCTAGCTTTCAACAAATAAATGCGGAATTAAGCTTTTCCTGATTGTCTTTTTTAAGTAATAACTGATGATGTTCATCAGCTTTTCATTGCATCAGCTGCTGGATTGTTTGGAATTGTATATGTATGTGCTTTGAAGTGCACCCCATAAAATAGTCATTTGGAAAACCCTTGGGTTTGCCGGTGAATTTTAAGGGGTGCTTTTTCATGGCGATCAAAGGACAAAAGTTTGAGCATTATTCAAAAAATCTGAAGTTAGAAGTGATTTGGCCTCATGTGGAGCAGAAGTGGACCTAATCCATAAAGTGCACCGAAAAAATAAAGACTGCCGAACTGAATCGGCAGTCTTTGTTTAATCTCTATATCACTTTAATTTTTTTATTACCGGCTAGTGTTCTCAGATCGGCATTGATCTTTTCTTTCTCTTCGGCTTCGAGCTGTAGAGACAGACCATAATGATAGTAAGGGGGCTCAATTTGGCGCTGCCAGCAGATCTTGGCATTGAAGTCATGTTCTTCTTCAGTTAATTTGAGACGCAGAACACCTTTGATAGCATTAGAAGCAGCATGGAGATCAAGGACAGTGCGGATCTTGCAGCCCCCCTTGCTGATATCGATTAAATCTACTTCAGCCAGCTTGCTTGTGATCATCGTACCATTAATCTCGGAAATCCGAATCCAGCAGCTCATAGGTTCTTCCATAGAGTAGCGAAAAGGTTCTTTTCTGTTATTAGTGCTCATAGCCCCTCCAGAACTTCGGTGTATACCGTAATTATACCTAATATTTGGATTTTATTAAACTTTATAATTTTATATATGTCTACCTATATCATGTTTTAAATATATTTCTATGGTCTCAGGCATATTTTCCTATTTTTCTTTATGTATTTTTCAGTAATTTAACAATTCGTTACAAATACCCAGAATTCCTTTAACATTCTTATACGAAAATGACATCATAGCACTTATGTATTAGGAAAAGGGTGAGCTGATGAGTAAGGGTAAAGTATTCAGTATGTTAGTTGCTTCAGCACTGGTAACCTCAGCTGTAACAGCGGGGGCTGCGGGTGCCGCAGCGGCAAAAACAAAACCATCGGGTCCAGCAAAAACGGCTGCATCCAAACAAACAACAGCCAAATTCAAGGTCATCCAGTCAGGACTCCAGGTAGATGGTGACACGATCACCTTAAAATCAATTGAAGTGAATGGAACCAAGCTTTACTCGATCCGGGATCTGGCTGGTGCACTGAATGCAGGGCTCAAGCTTGAGAATGGAAGTGTGGTTCTGAATGATTCTTATGGATACCATACGGTATCAATCAAACCTAATAGTAAAAGCCTGCAGGTGGATGGCGCTGCTCAAGGCTTCAAGGTAGCTCCCAAGCTTCAGGATGGCAACATTTATGTCGAGCTGGATACCATAGTGAACGCACTCGGTGCTGAACTTGCAGGCAGCGGTAGCGTCTACAAAATAAAGCGTCTGGAAGGTAGTTTCTCTACACTGTCTTTTGATGAGAAGGGGAACGTGATTGCGACGAAAGAAGATGGAGAAGCTCTGCAGGTATTCAAATTGAATCCCTCACTGGGTACTCCAAATGAAGTGTTCTCCTCGAACGAAGGGGCCGCCTCTGCGGTGTTCTCACCTGATTACAAATGGGGAGCGTTCACCAACGACGATGGGCAGCTGTTTGTCTATGATCTCAGCACTGGCTTGACAAGACAAATCGGGTCAGACAGCTCAGTCAAGACAGATCTTGTCTGGTCTGCAGACGGCAAGAAAGTGTACTTTATCCAAGGCGACAAGCAGGAGAAGATTTCCTACATAACGATAGACACCGGCATACTTACTGAAGTCCTTGCAGATAAAGTGGAGAATAAGTCCGATCTTCAAGTATCGGGAGACGAGAAGAAGATTGCTTACCTGGTTAACACAACAGGCGTTGCGAAGAATGATGCTGACAGTACGGAAGATTCATTAACCATTGATTACTCGGGTGCCGGTGCCCAGGTCTACTCCCTGGATACTGCAACCAAAGGTGCGAAGCCTGTACAGTTGACCAAAACTATGGACAACAAGCTGCTGCCTTCTATCCTTGCGGATGGAAGCATTGTCTATGTAAGTGCAGATCCGGATGGGAAAGACGTGAACAGTGTATTGAAGAGCATTTCCGCGGATGGAGCTAAAATTACTGATCTTGTATCTGACATTGATGTGACCATGGATGTCGTAACCAGAGGTGGCAAATTGCTGGTGGCTGGTCTGAAAGCGGATGGTTCAACGCAGCTGTTCGAGGTGACTGGTGGAGCCAAGAAAGAAATTTACAGCACACCGGATGGAATTACTGAAGTTGCTGTATCAAAGGATGGCAAGATTGCCTTGATTAGCGATGGCAAGATTGTTCTGGTAGAAGGCGGCAAAGGCATTTTGCTAACTAAATAACTTAATTTGAGAGGGGTAATTTAATCATGAAATTGTTCAAAAAAGTATCTTTGGTGGCGGTAGCCGCAGCAGTTATTCTATCTTCTGCAGGTGTAGGATCTTCCGTTCAGGCTGCAGGCTCGGTATCGGGTAAAATTACGATTAATGGTTCCACTGCACTTCTTCCTTTATCTCTGCAGGCGGCAAAGGAATTCCAAAGATTGAACCCTAAGGTGAAAATTGCTGCCTCCGGTAAAGGTTCTGTAACAGGTCCTCAAGCAGTTAAAAAAGGCATCGCTCAAATCGGAGCTTGTGACTGGGATGCAAGCACGGATGTTCCAGGATTCAAAGCGTTCGCAGGGCAAGTGGCTAACAAAGTAGCAGTAATTCCTTTTGCAACAGTAGTTAACAAAAATGTGGATGTCGCTAACCTGACTACAGACCAGCTTAAAGGTATCTATAGTGGCAAAATCACGAACTGGAAAGAGGTTGGTGGCAGCAATGCGGATATCGTTGTAATCACACGTGCCTTCGGTTCCGGTACCCGTGTTAACTATCAGGCCAAAGCCCTTGGTGGTGGAGATATTGTAAAGAAAGCTAAGAACTACAAAGAAGTTGGATCCAGCGGCGATATGAAGACGGCCGTGGCTACAACTCCGAATGCTATCGGATATATTGACCTTGTATACGTTACTGGCGGCGATCTCAAAGCGATTAAACACAACGGTGTGGCTGCAACTGTTGATAATGTGATCAAAGGCTCGTACAAAGTCTGGTCTTATGGTTACTACATGACAAAAGGCCAGCCAACTGGCGCTACGAAAGCTTTCATCGATTACGTGCAAAGCAAGAAGTTCCAGGAAGGATCACTTAAGAAGCTGAAATTCATTCCGATTTCTGCAATGAAGTAAGAATTTAGCTGGCCGCAGTCAGCAGGCTTCAACATGTAACGTTAACCAGCCAGCCCCTGCCCGGGGCTGGCTGCTGTATGGGAGGAAGTAGAACGAAATGAGCACACCAGTTCATGATTTGCCTGCACATAAGGGTAGTGTAATGCAGACACCGGTTCCGGCATCCAGATGGAAGCGGGGCCGTGGGTCGAGAGTGCGGTTCACGAATGGATTATTCAAATATTATTTCTTATTAAGCATACTGGCACTCTGTCTGGTGCTGGCTTTGGTTGTTTTCTTCATTGGCAAAACGGCCATTTTGACCTTCAAAGACATTTCGCTTGCCGATTTCTTTCTGTCCTTTGATTGGACGCCGGAAGAGGACAAATTCGGAGCGGCTTCCATTATCATCAATACGATATCTTTAACCGCTCTTACCTTGGTATTTGCAGTTCCAATTTCAGTCGGAATGGCTATCCTGATTGCTGAGATTGCTCCCAAATGGCTGAAGTCATTTATACGTCCGATTCTTGACCTTCTGGTTGGTATTCCATCCATAGTCTACGGGTACCTGGGTCTCACTGTGCTGATCCCGCTAATTCGGGAATGGAGTGGAGAGAACCTGGGAGACGGTCTGCTTGCAGCTTCACTGGTACTCACCATTATGATTCTGCCAACGGTCAGCCGGATCAGTGATGATGCCATATCCGCTGTACCCAAGAAATATCGCGAGGCGGCCTATGCTCTGGGATCTACCCGTCTGCAGGTAATTATGAAGGTGGTGCTGCCGGCTGCTTCAAGAGGAATAGCGGCTGCTATTATACTCGGAATGACACGCGCTATCGGTGAGACGATGGCTGTGGTCATGGTCATCGGGAATACCGCGCAGCTGGCGACTTCACTCTTCTCTCCGACATCCGTGCTTACCAGTAATATAGTAATGCAGATTTCCAACGTGGAATTTGAATCCACCTGGAACTATGCGCTGCATATGATGGCTTTCCTTCTGCTGATCATCTCTTTTGGATTGATTATGATTATACGTCTAATTAGCAGAAAGAGAGGAGATGCCGCATGAGCAGCGTTACATCTAATAACCATCAGGGCAGTCCTGACCCAAGCAGCTTTATGCCAACAAGGAAGAATAGACGGGCACTGATCTGGGACAAGGCCGCTACGGGTTCCTTTTATGCTCTGGGAGCTGCTGTCCTGCTGTTCATCTTCTGGCTGTTGTACACCATACTTAGCAAAGGTCTGCCGGGAATCAGTCTGGAATTCCTGACCAAGCTGCCGGAAGAGATTGATGTAGGAGGAGGAATAGGACCTGTCCTGTTCAACTCCTTCTACATTCTAATTCTCTCCCTGATCATATCTATACCGATAGGTGTAGGCGCCGGTATCTATATGGCGGAATATGCGCCGAGGAACAAATTTACTGAAGGGCTGCGAATCTGCGTGGAGACTCTGTCTTCCGTACCTTCCATCGTATTCGGAATGCTGGGTCTTGCTATTTTTGCCGAATATTTCGATATCGGGCTTACGATTCTGGGCGGGGCGGTTAGCTTGGCGTTCCTGAATCTTCCAACCTTGGCACGCGTCACGGAGGAAGCCGTGAGGGATGTGCCTGTTGAGCTTCGAAATGCCTCTTACGCGCTTGGGACAACCAAATTCCAGACAATCCGTACCATAATTCTGCCTGTATCCCTGCATGCGATTATTACTGGAATCTGCCTGGTGGCGGGCCGGGCTTTTGGGGAGTCGGCGGTTATTATTTTGACAGCGGGGCTTAGTACGTCTGGTGAAATGTGGGACTTCAGCTTGTTCTCACCAGGTGAGACCCTTGCTGTTCATCTCTGGTATGTCCAATCCGAAGCCATTGTCGAGGATGCGAAGCAGATTGCTGATAAATCAGCAGCGGTCCTGGTATTCGTGGTGTTATTCCTTAATCTGCTGTTCCGTGTTCCGCTTTGGTTCAACAGCAGAAAGCTTAAGAAATAGGCGTAGCTAGTCGGTGACAAAAGAACAGAGCAGCGATCCTTCCATTCAAGGGAGGATTGCTGCTCTGTTGGCGTTTTTACAGAAGTTCCTTAATATCGGCTTCAATAGCTTCCGGCTCCGTCCGTGAGCTGTATTGCTTGATCACATTCCCAGCCCGGTCTACCAGAAACTTGGCAAAATTCCACTCGATCTCTCCCGTATGGTAAGGGGCAGGTGTATGGTTGACCAAATGTACGAATAAGGGGTGAGCGTTCTCGCCTTTCACATCTATTTTGGAGAATAGAGGGAAGGTGACCTGGTAGTTGAGCTCGCAGAATTGCTTGATCTCTTCCTCTGTCCCAGGCTCTTGTCCGGCAAATTGATTGGAAGGGAACCCTAACACAACAAGCCCTTGATCCTTATAGGCGTCATACAAAGACTGAAGTCCCTTATAATGGGGAGTTAGGCCGCAGGCACTCGCAGTGTTGACAATAAGCAGAACCTTACCTTCATACGGCTGAAGTGTCGTTTCGGTGCCTTCAATTGTTTTTATTTTATAATTGTAAATGGACATTGCTTCTCCTCCTGTTGCAAAATTATTTTGGTTATATTGTATCTCTTTCTGACTGGATAACTCAAATTACAAGAATGATTTCGAGGCGGACAGTAAATGATAAATTCTATAGTCCGGAATTAATCATATAAATTTAATAGGAATTGTAGGAAAAATGTATTGATTATTTCTATAAGTCGGTGTACCATCAAGTAACCAGATAATTTTGGGTAGAGAAAATTTATTGGACAAGGGGTCATGTTGTATGAAAAAGATAAGTTTGCTTGTTATGGTATTGTTAGTTTCGATGGTAGCATCAGCATGCGGGAATTCCAAGGATAACAACGCAGGTACCACAAATTCCACGTCAGGCTCCAAGGCTCAGACAGCTCTGGAGGCCATTAAGGCAAGCGGGAAGCTGCGGATCGGAACCGAAGGTACTTATGCTCCATTCACCTACCATGACAAAGATGGCAAATTGACAGGTTTTGACGTAGAAATTGCACAGGAAGTTAGCAAGCGCATTGGCGTAGAGCCTGAATTTGTGGAGACACAATGGGACAGCCTGATTGCAGGACTGGATGCCAAACGTTTTGATACGGTATTTAACGAAGTATCGATTACTGACGAGCGTAAGGAAAAGTATGACTTTTCCGACCCATACATTGTATCCAAAGCGGTGCTGATCGTACCGGAGGATAATACGGATATTAAGACATTCGCCGATCTGAAAGGGAAGAAGGCAGGACAGTCCCTTACGAGCAACCTGACTCAAATTGCAAAAGATAACGGCGCAGAAATCGTGTCTACAGAAGGCTTCAATCAGGCGATTGATCTATTGACCGCCAAACGGATCGATGCTACGGTTAATGATGGCTTGTCTTACCTGGATTTGAAGAAGCAGAAGCCGGATGCACCTATTAAAGTTGTGGATACATCCACAGATGCTTCAAACAGTGCGGCTTTGTTCAATAAAGGGGCAGACGATCTTGTTGCCGCGGTTAACAAAGCGCTGGCAGACATGAAGAGTGACGGAACTTACCTGAAGATTTCCGAGAAATATTTTGGAGAAGATGTATCTAAATAAGTTAATCTCAAGGTAAAAGGATGCTTGCCAAATGGATGATCGCAAACTACAGATTTTTATGGATTCCTTGCTACCGCTGCTAAAAGCCGCGGTAGCTTTTACCGTTCCACTGACCCTGATCTCTTTCACAATCGGTCTCATTCTTGCTGTAATAACCGCCCTGGCTAGACTTTCGAGCTGGAGAATTCCTAGGCTGATTGCAAGATTCTATGTGTGGATCATTCGGGGGACTCCCTTGCTCCTGCAGTTATTTATAATATTTTTCGGCCTGCCTTCGGTAGGTATAACTCTGGATCCATTCATTGCTGCTGTGATCGGATTCTCGCTGAGTGTGGGAGCCTATGGCTCGGAGATTGTCCGGGCTTCCATTCTGTCGATTCAGGAAGGACAGTGGGAGGCTGCCTATTCGCTGGGAATGACACGGATGCAGGCGCTTAGAAGAGTTATCTTGCCCCAGGCTGCGCGTGTCTCGGTCCCGCCTTTGGCGAACTCCTTCATCAGTCTGGTGAAGGATACTTCTCTAGCGGCAAGTATCACTTACGTTGAAATGCTTCGCACGGCCCAGCAAATTGTAGCTACCACTTTCGAGCCGTTGCTATTATACACAGAAGCTGGATTGTTCTACTTATTACTCAGCACAGTGCTATCAAGTCTGCAGAATTACCTGGAGAAGCGGCTGGACCGTTTCTCGACAAGATAAGGAGGATGAACGATGATCGAAGTTCATAATTTGCACAAATCGTTCGGCTCTCTTGAAGTGCTTAAAGGTGTTGATCTGACCTTGGATAAAGGAAAGGTGCTCGTTATTATCGGCCCTTCCGGATCCGGGAAGACAACGCTGCTGCGTTGTTTCAATCTGCTTGAGCAACCCGATCAAGGCACACTTCGGGTAGGTGAGGTATCGCTGGAATTTGGAGACGGCATTAAGCCGAAGAAGGATCAAATTCTTAAATTGCGCAAGCAGAGCGGGATGGTATTTCAGTCTTATAACCTCTTTCCACATATGACTGCACTTGAGAATGTGATGGAAGCGCAGGTTACCGTGCAGAAGAAGAGCAAGGATGAGGCACGCAGTCATGCGCTTGAACTGCTGGACAAGGTTGGACTTAGGGATAAGGCGGATTCATACCCGCATAAGCTGTCGGGAGGGCAACAGCAGCGGGTAGGTATTGCCAGGGCGATGGCGGTTGATCCTGAGGTTCTGTTATTCGATGAGCCAACCTCGGCACTGGACCCGGAATTGGTGGGCGAAGTTCTTAGAGTTATGAAAGGCTTGGCTGCTGAAGGGATGACCATGGTCGTAGTAACACATGAGATGAAATTTGCGGCCGAGGTAGCCGATCAGATTATTCTGGTGGATGGTGGCCGGATTATAGAAAAGGGTACCCCGCAAGAAGTGTTGCAGCAGCCCAAAAGTCCGCGTGCAGCACAGTTCCTGAATATACTGACAGAAAATAAGCTCTAGAACGCAAAAAATCTCTCCCAAAAGGAGAGATTTCAGTCTGTAGACAAAGTTCCGAAAGGAGCAGGTCTACAGACTTTTTTTGTAGAATAAGTCAAGGAAAAGGTTGATTCGAGGTGTAAATGATGATTAGTAAAAATAATTATGAAGGTCGCTTTCAGATTTCTGTGAATGCGCTAGACGACCTTGTGCCTAAGGATCATTTGGTTCGCAAGTTAGAAAATGCGATCGATTTTAGTTTTATATACGAGCTGGTTCAAGATAAATACAGTGCGGTTACGGGGCGTCCGAGTGTCGATCCCGTAGTTCTGATTAAAATCGTGCTTATCCAGTATCTATTTGGCATTCGCTCCATGCGCCAAACCATTCGGGAAATTGAAACTAACGTAGCTTACCGCTGGTTCATCGGCTATGACTTCACCCAGCCCATTCCCCACTTCACCACTTTTGGTAAAAACTATGTTCGCAGGTTTAAGGACACGGATATTTTTGAATCCATTTTTGCACGTATTCTGGAAGAAGCTTTAGGGCATGGCTTTGTAGAGCCAGACGTGCTTTTCATGGATGCAACGCATGTGAAGGCAAACGCCAACAAAAATAAATATGAAAAAACGATGGTACAGGAGCAAAGCAAAAAGTACCAAGAGCAGCTTGATAAAGAGATTAATGAAGACCGGATCCAGCATGGGAAGAAGCCTTTCGGAAAAAAGCCTAAGTCCGCTCTGAAAGAAACAAAAACAAGCATCTCCGACCCTGAGAGCGGACTATTTGTAAAGGGCGAAAAAGAACGTGTATTTGCCTACAGTTTTCATACGGCCTGCGACCGCAACGGCTTTGTTCTGGGTGCGAAAGTAACTCCAGGAAATGTACATGACAGCCAGGTGTTTGAGGATGTGCTTGAGCTCGTAAAGAAGTCTCTGGGCAAGCCCACAGCTGTAGCAGTTGACGCTGGATACAAGACTCCCTACATTAGTAAATTGCTGATCGATGACGGGATACGGCCTGTTATGCCATACACAAGACCTCGTACAAAGGATGGCTTTTTCAAGAAATATGATTACGTATACGATGAGCACTACGATGCCTATATCTGTCCGAACCATGAGTTTCTAACCTATGAATTGACGAACCGGGAAGGGTACAAGATGTATCGTTCCGATCCCACAATATGCAAAGACTGCCCCTTCTTGAGTCAGTGTACCGAAAGCAAGGACTTCACTAAGCGAATTAGCCGCCATATTTGGGCTGACTATCTGGAAGAAGCAGACCACCTTCGGCATACCGATGAAAACAAACAAATTTACTCACAGCGCAAGGAAACGATTGAGCGCGTATTTGCAGATCTAAAGGAAAAGCATGGCATGCGCTGGACGACTTTACGAGGACTTCGTAAAGTTTCCATGCAGGCGATGCTCGTTTTTGCTTGCATGAACCTCAAAAAGTTAGCCACCTGGCTCTGGAAGTCCGGTGGCTCAAAGCGATATTTGGCTTTATTTATGATCTCTTACAGAAAAAAACAAAGACAAACTCCTGTGTTCCTAACGGGAACAAGAAGTTTGTCTGCAATCTGAATCTCTCCCAAAAGGGAGAGATTTAGTCTGAAGACAAAGTTCCGAAAGGAGCAGGTCTACAGACTTTTTTTGTAGAATAAGTCAAGGAAAAGGTTGATTCGAGGTGTAAATGATGATTAGTAAAAATAATTATGAAGGTCGCTTTCAGATTTCTGTGAATGCGCTAGACGACCTTGTGCCTAAGGATCATTTGGTTCGCAAGTTAGAAAATGCGATCGATTTTAGTTTTATATACGAGCTGGTTCAAGATAAATACAGTGCGGTTACAGGGCGTCCGAGTGTCGATCCCGTAGTTCTGATTAAAATCGTGCTTATCCAGTATCTATTTGGCATTCGCTCCATGCGCCAAACCATTCGGGAAATTGAAACGAACGTAGCTTACCGCTGGTTCATCGGCTATGACTTTACCCAGCCCATTCCCCACTTCACCACTTTTGGTAAAAACTATGTTCGCAGGTTTAAGGACACGGATATTTTTGAATCCATTTTTGCACGTATTCTGGAAGAAGCTTTAGGGCATGGCTTTGTAGAGCCTGACGTGCTTTTCATGGATGCAACGCATGTGAAGGCAAACGCCAACAAAAATAAATATGAAAAAACGATGGTACAGGAGCAAAGCAAAAAGTACCAAGAGCAGCTTGATAAAGAGATTAATGAAGACCGGATCCAGCATGGGAAGAAGCCTTTCGGAAAAAAGCCTAAGTCCGCTCTGAAAGAAACAAAAACAAGCATCTCCGACCCTGAGAGCGGACTATTTGTAAAGGGCGAAAAAGAACGTGTATTTGCCTACAGTTTTCATACGGCCTGCGACCGCAACGGCTTTGTTCTGGGTGCGAAAGTAACTCCAGGAAATGTACATGACAGCCAGGTGTTTGAGGATGTGCTTGAGCTCGTAAAGAAGTCTCTGGGCAAGCCCACAGCTGTAGCAGTTGACGCTGGATATAAGACTCCCTACATTAGTAAATTGCTGATCGATGACGGGATACGGCCTGTTATGCCATACACAAGACCTCGTACGAAGGATGGCTTTTTCAAGAAGTATGATTACGTATACGATGAGCACTACGATGCCTATATCTGTCCGAACCATGAGTTTCTAACCTATGAATTGACGAACCGGGAAGGGTACAAGATGTATCGTTCCGATCCCACAATATGCAAAGACTGCCCCTTCTTGAGTCAGTGTACCGAAAGCAAGGACTTCACTAAGCGAATTAGCCGCCATATTTGGGCTGACTATCTGGAAGAAGCAGACCACCTTCGGCATACCGATGAAAACAAACAAATTTACTCACAGCGCAAGGAAACGATTGAGCGCGTATTTGCAGATCTAAAGGAAAAGCATGGCATGCGATGGACGACTTTACGAGGACTTCGTAAAGTTTCCATGCAGGCGATGCTCGTTTTTGCTTGCATGAACCTCAAAAAGTTAGCCACCTGGCTCTGGAAGTCCGGTGGCTCAAAGCGATATTTCGCTTTATTTATGATCTCTTACAGAAAAAAAACAAAGACAAACTCCTGTGTTCCTAACGGGAACAAGGAGTTTGTCTGCAATCTGAATCTCTCCCAAAAGGGAGAGATTTTTGTTGATGACGTCCCAGTCGGGGTGGTCTCGCTCAGCTCGAGACTCCGCTCATCCCCGAGCCATTCGGCATCGGTGGCTTTGCTTCGACGAACCCCTTGTGGGGTTCTCATCCCCTAGGACGCAAAAAATCTCTCCCAAAAAAGAGAGATTTTTGTTGATGACGTCCCAGAAGGGATGCTTTCGCTCAGCTCGAGACTCCGCTCATCCCCGAGCCATTCGGCATCGGCGGCTTTGCTTCGACGAACCCCTTGTGGGGTTCTCATCCCCGGGACGCAAGAAAATCTCTCCCAAAGGGAGAGATTTTCTGATGACGTCCCAGAAGGGATTCGAACCCCCGACCGACGGCTTAGAAGGCCGTTGCTCTATCCAGCTGAGCTACTGAGACATATGAAAATTTCAAGCAAAGAAAATTTTATCACAAACTGGCTTGCTAAGCAACTGGAAAAATAAATAGTTTTAGCCGCTTTTTTTAAATTTGGTATGCACTATGCTATAATCTACGAAATAAATTGAAACCGGAGGAAAGGAGGGACATTTATTCATATGCATGGACCCGAGGGAAGGGATAACATTGTATTGTTTCCCAAGACACTCGATTATTATCAGATGGAGCTAACCCGGATGCTGGAGACCGAGCGCTATGGCGAGGCCGGAGAGCTGTTGGAGTTCCTGCTTCAGTGTCAGGGGCAGGAGCCCAGACAGTATGAAGAATGGAAGGCGCTGCTTGACTGGCTTAGAGACGCTTTTCCCGGAGTATCAGGGGGAGGAATCGAGACTGGCATATATGAAGAGGACGAAGAGTCGCTGGCCCGCATGCATATTGAAGCCAAGCTCGCCCTGGACAAGGACTATGGGAACAAGCTGCTTAAGGCAGCTATGGAGAGCCCGTTATCCGAGCATTCACTACTTGCGCTTGAGCAGCTGTCGTATTTGGATATGCCGGAGATTGATGAGGCTCTGCACGGTTGGCTGGACAGGGAGAACATACATCCCCTGATTCAATTCCATATCCTGCAGACCTTGCGCCGTAGAGGTGCCCAAGGTATCGTTAGTTTTGTCCGGGGTCAGGAGCCAGTGGAAGTTGAACTCGAGACCGTTCCGCTAAAGTCAGCCGATTTCCCGCCGCAGGTCCAAAAAATATTGGAGCGTGTAGGCGACCAGACCCAGGTTCATAACCCGACCCTGTTCTATTTCGCTCAGGAATTTTGGTTCCAATTCGTTATGGGGGTGTATGGCACAAGGGATTATGCGTCTATTCTGACCGAGGATGACAGCACAATGGACATTTGGGCTGCGGCGCTGCATCAGACGATTTCAGAGAGCCTTCCTGATGGCAGAAGTGATAGTGATATAAGGCTGGTATATGGGATTACGGACGCTCTTCGCCTCCGCTATGAGCAGGTCTACAGATCTATGAAACAGTTTGTTTATTCGGGACAGGGCAGATAAATGGAGGCGGACTGTTTTTCCTGCTTCGCCCAGCCGTGGAACACTTGTAAAAAGCTGTGTTGTTGTTTATAATGTAGTGGTTGTTCTTGTTCTGTACGTGAGTGAGGAATAATGAAATTGAAGCCGGATACATATCAGGATTCAATATATGTGAACTTATTTTGGAGGGGAAAGCATAAAATGAAAGCAACTTGGGAAAAAATAGAGAAGAACCTCGGCGTTCTCGAGGTCGAAGTGGATGCGGATCGTGTATCTGCAGCGCTGGATAAAGCTTTTAACAAAGTAGTCAAGAAAGCCACTGTACCTGGATTCCGTAAAGGCAAAGTGCCTCGGCCAATTTTCGAAGCGCGTTACGGGGTTGAAAGCCTCTACCAAGACGCCATTGATATTTTGCTCCCTGAAGTATACAGCGAAGCTGTTGAGCAGACTGACATCTTCCCGGTAGACCGTCCTGAAGTAGACGTTGAGCAATTTGGCAAAGGACAAGCTTTCAAATTCAAAGCTAAAGTTACTGTTAAGCCAGAAGTGAAGCTTGGCGAATACAAAGGTATCGAAGTTGCAGCTGAGAACGTGGAAGTAACTGAAGAAGAAGTGGCTCAAGAGCTTGAGCGTCTTCAGCAGCGTCACGCTGAGCTTGTTGTTATCGACGAAGAAACTGCACAGAACGGCGACACTGTCGTAATCGACTTTGACGGTTCCGTTGATGGCGTTCCTTTCGAAGGCGGTAAGTCTGAGCGTTATTCCCTTGAGCTGGGCAGCAACACATTCATCCCTGGTTTCGAGGAGCAAGTAGTTGGCCTCGCTACAGGTGACTTCAAGGATGTTACAGTTACTTTCCCTGAAGCTTACCATGCAGAAGAATTGGCAGGTAAGGAAGCTGTATTTAAAGTGAAAGTTCATGAGATCAAGCGCAAGCAGCTTCCAGAACTTGATGATGAGTTCGCCAAAGATGTTAGTGAATTTGATACTCTTGAAGAATATAAAGAAGATTTGAAGAAGCAGCTTGCTGACCGCAAATCGAAAGAGAACGAAGCAGCCCGCGAATCCTACCTGGTTGATCAGGTTGGAGAGAAAGCGGAAGTTGAAATTCCAAGTGCTATGGTGCAAGGTGAAGTACAGAACATGGTTCGCGATTTCGACAACCGTCTTCGTACTCAAGGTATGAACCTTGAAATGTTCCTTAGCTTCTCTGGACAGACTCTTACCGAACTTCAAGAACAAATGGAAGGCGATGCTCAGAAGCGCGTTCGCAACAACCTTGTTCTTGAACAAATCGCTAAAGAAGAGAACATTGAAGTTACTGAGGACGAGCTCAATGCTGAGCTGAACACAATGGCTGAGGCTTACAAGCGCACGCCTGAAGAAATCCGCAATATCCTTGCGGCTAACGGTTCTCTTGGAAGCATGCGTGAAGAAGTATTGCTTCGCAAAACGATTCAATTCCTTCTTGAGAATGCAAAAGAGGTTCCAGCTGACCAGTTGAAGCCATCTGCTGATGCTAAGGAAGAAGCAGCTGAAGAGAAGTAATTTTTGCTTAAATCAATAAGCTGATTCAGCATATATATAGTTACACTGTAAGGGATAACCTTAAGGCACGTATTTCAAATGCGTGCCTTATTTTTCACTAAGAAAGAATACATTTTCTTCCATCGCGTTCTGCTAACTCTGTAATTACCTGTGTGAAAAATGACAGAGGTCTGTGAACATGATAAAATAGGAAATGTGATATACAGGATGACCTTAGTGTATGCTTATTGGGGCTCTGTATAGATAATACGAATAGAGAAAAGAGGCTTGGGACTATGAGTATCGTACCTATGGTTATAGAACAAACGAGTCGGGGAGAACGATCTTACGATATTTATTCCAGACTTCTTAAGGATCGTATTATCTTTCTCAGTAATGCAATTGACGATGAAGTAGCAAATATCGTAATTGCCCAACTCTTGTTCTTGGCAGCCGAAGATCCTGAGAAAGACATCCATTTATACATCAATTCGCCTGGTGGTTCTATTACAGCAGGTATGGGTATATATGATACAATGCAGTTTATACAACCGGATGTTTCTACCATCTGTGTTGGTATGGCAGCGAGCATGGGCTCATTGCTGCTTACTGCGGGAGCACCAGGCAAGCGTTTTGCCCTGCCAAACAGTGAAGTGATGATCCACCAGCCTCTAGGTGGAGTGCAAGGTCAAGCCTCAGATATCAAGATTCATGCAGAATGGATCATTAGGACAAAACAAAAGGTCAACCAAATATATTTGGAACGTACCGGTCAAACTCTGGATAAGATTGAACGGGATACAGACCGCGATTACTTCATGAGTGCGGAAGAAGCACAGGCCTATGGAATTATAGACCAGGTCATTAACAAACCCATTAAATCTTAAAGGGGTGTAACCATACATGTTCAAATTTAACGAAGAAAAAGGACAACTGAAATGTTCTTTCTGTGGTAAGTCACAGGAACAAGTACGCAAACTTGTAGCCGGACCAGGCGTTTATATATGTGATGAATGTATCGAGCTATGCACGGAGATCGTGGAAGAGGAGCTCGGTCATGAGGAAGAGTTTGATTTGAAGGAAATTCCAAAACCTCGTGAAATTCGTGACATTCTTGACCAATATGTAATTGGGCAGGATCAGGCTAAGAAGTCTCTGTCGGTAGCGGTATACAACCACTACAAACGGGTGAATACACAGAGCAAGATTGAAGATGTGGAGCTTCAAAAGAGTAACATCCTGCTCCTTGGACCTACGGGTTCCGGTAAGACTCTGCTTGCCCAGACTATGGCCAAAATTCTTAATGTTCCTTTCGCTATTGCCGATGCAACCTCGCTTACTGAAGCAGGTTATGTGGGTGAAGATGTAGAGAACATTCTGCTGAAGTTAATCCAGGCTGCCGATTACGATGTGGAGAAAGCAGAACGCGGGATTATCTATATCGATGAGATTGATAAAGTTGCCCGCAAGTCCGAGAATCCATCGATCACCCGTGATGTATCAGGTGAAGGTGTGCAGCAAGCGTTGCTTAAGATTCTTGAAGGGACTGTAGCTTCTGTACCTCCGCAAGGTGGACGCAAGCACCCTCATCAAGAATTTATTCAAATCGATACTACGAATATCCTGTTCATTTGCGGCGGTGCCTTTGATGGACTGGAACAAATGATCAAGCGCCGTGTAGGTAAGAAAGTTATCGGATTCAATGCGGCTGCTGACGGTCAGAAGGATCTTAAGCCAGGTGAATACCTGGGAATGGTTCTTCCGGAAGACCTTCTCAAATTCGGACTTATTCCTGAATTTGTGGGTCGTCTGCCGGTCATCTCCACATTGGAGCCGCTGGATGAGACTACGCTGGTTCGTATTCTATCCGAGCCGAAGAACGCTTTGGTGAAGCAGTACCAGAAGCTTCTTGAACTCGACAATGTGAAGCTTCAATTTGAGCCAAAGGCCTTGGAGGCTATTGCTCGCGAAGCGATCAAACGGAACACAGGGGCGCGCGGTCTTCGTGCAATTATTGAGGGAATCATGTTAGATGTGATGTATGAAGTTCCTTCACGCGATGATATCACGGACTGTGTAATTACCGAGAAGGTTGTTGAAGAGAAAGTGGTTCCTGAGCTCCAGGTTCAGAAGAAGAACAAACAAGAAGAGAGCGCCTAAGCCTAAGGCTGATTAGCAAAGTGCTTGATTAAATAATATGCTGAATCTCCACCCTAATGGTCCTTCGGGGCCAGCGATAGGGTGGAGTTTGGCGTTATGGGAGAGACCTGAACATGACATTCTTGAGACAAGATACCCGGCCTGTCAAGGTGGGGAATCTGACCATTGGCGGCAGTAACGAAGTGCTTATTCAGAGTATGTGTACAACAAAGACAGCAGATGTGGAAGCTACTGTAGCCGAAATTTTACGTCTGGAAGAAGCAGGTTGTCAGCTGGTACGTGTAACCGTGAATAACGAGGAAGCTGCTGCGGCGATTAAGGAAATCAAGAAGAGAATTCATATCCCTCTAGTTGCAGATATCCACTTCAATCACAAGCTTGCGCTTCAAGCCATCGAGAACGGCATAGATAAGGTCCGGATTAATCCGGGGAATATCGGCCGCAGGGAGAAGGTAGAAGCTGTAGTGAAGGCTTGCAAGGAAAAGGGAATCCCTATCCGTATCGGGGTAAATGCGGGCTCACTGGAGAATCATCTCCTTGAGAAATATGGATATCCAACTCCGGAAGCTATGGTAGAGAGTGCGCTTTACCATATAGGGATTCTGGAGGAACTGGATTTTCACGATATTATTGTCTCCTTGAAGGCATCAGATGTGCCTATGGCCATTGCTGCATATTCCAAAGCTGCAGAAGTTATACCTTATCCGCTCCACCTGGGTATTACCGAAGCAGGGACTCTATTCTCAGGTACAGTGAAGAGCGCCGCAGGTATTGGCGCATTGTTATCCATGGGAATAGGATCGACTGTACGGATCTCGCTTAGTGCCGATCCGGTTGAGGAGGTTAAGGTTGCCCGGGAGCTGCTGAAGACATTCGGCCTGATCTCGAATGCTGCTACGCTCGTATCTTGCCCGACCTGCGGACGTCTGGATATTGATCTTTTCTCGATTGCCAACGAGGTTGAGGAGTATATTTCCAAGATTAAGGTTCCGATCAAAGTATCTGTACTTGGCTGTGCCGTTAACGGTCCGGGGGAAGCCCGTGAAGCCGATATCGGGATTGCTGGCGCACGCGGGGAAGGTATGCTCTTCCGGTACGGAGAGATGATCCGTAAAGTGCCGGAAGCGGAGCTTCTGTCGGAGCTTAAGAAAGAGATTGACCATATCGTGGAAGTATATGAGGCAACGGGGGAAATACCTGGCCGCAAGGAACATAGTGTGCGATAAAGAGGATAGCCGTGAACGGTTCTGAACCGTTTGCGGCTTTTTTACTTGCTAATATTGTTAATCATTCCTGTCCAAAAAACCTCATCCTTGGCGTTTACCCTTATCCAAAAAGGCTATACTACCAAGTAACAGGTGTTGAAAATGGGAGGTTGGTTAAACATGGATTTGAGTATGATCATTATGGCGGTACAACTGTTCTTTGCAGTAGTTATCGGGATATATTTCTGGAACCTGCTCCGCAGTCAGAAGGGCAACCGGAGTGCGGTAGACAGGGAGTCCCGCAAGGAGATGGATAAGCTCAGAAAGCTGAGAGCCGTCTCGCTCACAAAGCCATTGGCAGAGCGTGCCCGTCCTGCGGCGATGAGCGATATTGTCGGCCAGAAGGATGGCCTTAAGGCTCTGAAGGCTGCCTTGTGCAGTGCGAACCCTCAACATGTCATCATATATGGACCTCCCGGAGTGGGTAAGACAGCAGCTGCAAGAGTTGTCATGGAAGAGGCGAAGAAGAATCCCCATTCTCCATTTCGGTCAGATGCTAAATTTACTGAGATTGATGCCACCACAGCAAGATTTGATGAGCGGGGGATTGCTGATCCATTGATTGGATCGGTCCATGACCCGATATACCAGGGTGCAGGCGCAATGGGCGTGGCTGGTATCCCCCAGCCGAAGCCAGGCGCCGTGACCAAAGCTCATGGAGGAATTCTGTTCATCGATGAGATTGGTGAACTGCATCCGGTGCAAATTAACAAGCTGCTCAAGGTGCTTGAGGACAGGAAAGTATTCCTCGAAAGCGCATATTATAACTCGGAGGACAACGGAACCCCGGCTTATATCCATGATATATTCCAGAACGGGCTTCCTGCTGACTTTCGCCTGGTGGGAGCTACAACACGCTCGCCACAAGAGCTGCCGCCTGCGTTAAGATCCCGCTGTATGGAGGTATTCTTCCGTCCCCTTCTTCCAGATGAGATCGCCCAAATTGCGGAGGACGCGGTGAAGCGGATTGGACTTGAGCCTTGCGGTGAAGCCGTGGATGTCATTAAGAAATTCGCCACGAATGGCCGGGAAGCCGTCAATATGGTACAGCTTGCTGCAGGACTTGCTCTGACGGAGAAGCGAAACCACCTGCTGGCATCGGATCTGGAGTGGGTCGCTACAAGCAGCCAGCTTGTGCCCAGACCTGAGCGTAAGATTTATGAACATCCTCAGGTAGGTGTGGTGAACGGGTTGGCTGTATATGGGCCCAATATGGGTGCCCTGCTGGAAATAGAAGCTACAGCTGTTCCAGCCGAGAGGGGCATGGGGAGCTGTAACATTACAGGAGTTGTAGACGAGGAGGAGATTGGAGGGGGCAATCGCACCCTTCGCCGGAAGAGTATGGCCAAGGGCTCTGTAGAGAACGTTTTGACTGTACTTAAGAGCATTGGACTGGATCCCTCACATTATGATCTACACATTAATTTCCCAGGCGGAACGCCGATTGACGGACCTTCTGCCGGTCTCGCCATTGCCACGGCAATTACTTCGGCGATACGGAATATAACGGTCGATAACCGCATAGCCATGACCGGAGAGCTTGGCATCCACGGTAAGGTCAAGCCGATCGGCGGCGTGGTGGCGAAGGTGGAAGCAGCTTTTCAGGCTGGTGCAACAACGGTATTGGTTCCGAGAGAGAATTGGCAGAGCCTGTTCGAGGATTTGAACGGGGTTAAGGTGATACCGGTAGAATCGGTAAAAGAAGCGTTCCAGCATGTGTTCGGTCCCGAAGCCGGGCGCAGCTTTGGATTAACGACTGCGGGTGAGATATTTACTCCGCCTGCGCCTGCTTTTTTCCAAGTTGAATCCCCCCATACGGAATCACTATAAGAGTCGAGCGGCTGTCTGGCAGCCGCTCTTCGTTGGTGTTTTAAAGGAACATTTGCTAAAATAGGAATAATATCTCCTGAGAAACCTGAGTTTTTAGGGGGGAACCATCAGGCAGACGCAACATATAAAAGCTGAGAACCATTGGAGGTGCGATAGCGATGGGAACCCACAAATTAGGTAAAGGTCGTCGTTTTCCTTTGCTGCCACTACGGGGATTGCTAGTATACCCTAGTATGGTCCTGCATTTGGATGTAGGACGAGAGAAGTCCGTTAAGGCATTGGAAAAGGCGATGGTTGATGATAATTTAATACTCCTGTGTTCTCAATCCGAAGTGAACATCGAAGAGCCTACCCAGGAGGATATATTCCGAATTGGTACGGTGGCTAAGGTCCGTCAGATGCTGAAGCTTCCTAACGGAACGATCCGCGTTCTTGTTGAAGGGATGGAGCGGGCCGAGATTATTCATTATCTGGATACAGAAGAGTACTATGAGGTTATGGCAAAAGAACTGCCTGAGGAGGAATCGGCCGACCCTGAGGTGGATGCCTTAATGCGTACGGTTCTTACCCAGTTTGAACATTATATTAATTTGTCCAAGAAAGTAACTCCCGAGACGCTTGCCGCTGTCTCGGATATCGAGGAGCCGGGGCGCCTGGCCGACGTGATTACAAGTCACCTGTCCCTGAAGATCAAAGACAAGCAGGAGATTCTGGAGACAATTGATGTTCAGAAGCGGCTGGAGAAGCTGCTTGATATCCTGAATAATGAACGTGAAGTGCTGGAACTCGAGCGCAAGATCAGCCAGCGGGTCAAGAAGCAGATGGAGAAGACGCAGAAGGAGTATTACCTGCGCGAGCAGATGAAGGCGATCCAGAAGGAGCTTGGTGAGAAGGAAGGCCGGGCAGGCGAAGTGGAAGAGCTCCGAGGTCAAATGGAGGAGAAACAGCTCCCTGAGAAGGTTCGCGAGAAGGTTGAGAAGGAGATTGACAGGCTTGAGAAAATGCCGGCCAGTTCAGCAGAAGGCGGAGTAATTCGCAACTATGTAGATTGGCTGCTCAGCCTGCCATGGTCGAACCAGACGGAGGACGATCTTGACCTTGCGAAAGCAGAACAGATCCTGAATGATGACCATTATGGTCTCGACAAGCCCAAGGAACGTGTGCTTGAATACTTGGCTGTACAGAAATTGGTCAAGAAGCTGAAAGGACCTATTCTATGCCTTGTAGGGCCTCCAGGAGTCGGTAAAACTTCCTTGGCGCGCTCCATCGCACGTTCGCTGGGCAGAGAATTTGTACGAATCTCTCTTGGCGGGGTCCGGGATGAAGCGGAAATCCGCGGTCACCGGAGAACTTACGTAGGCGCTATGCCTGGACGTGTTATTCAGGGCATGAAGACGGCAGGTACTCTTAATCCGGTCTTCCTGCTTGACGAAATTGACAAGATGGCATCGGATTTCCGGGGAGACCCTTCTGCGGCGCTTCTTGAGGTGCTTGATCCGGAACAGAACAATACATTTAGCGACCACTTCATCGAAGTTCCATTTGATCTGTCCAACGTGATGTTTGTAACGACAGCGAATGCGGTTCATAACATTCCGCGTCCGCTTCTCGACCGGATGGAGATGCTCTATATTCCGGGGTATACAGAACTTGAGAAGCTTCAGATTGCCTCGCGCTATCTCCTGCCTAAGCAGAAGAGGGAGCATGGATTGAGTTCAGAGCAGCTCATAATTGGCGAAGAAGCTCTGCTGAAGACTATTCGGGAGTACACGCGGGAGTCGGGTGTCCGTAATCTGGAGCAGCAGGTTGCCGCACTTGCCCGCAAGGCGGCCAAGCGGATCGTCTCTGAGGAGATTGAATCGGTGGAGATCCTTCCTGATAATATAAAAGATTACTTGGGTGTGCCTAAATTCCGGTATGGCGTTGCCGAGCTCGAGGATCAGATTGGTACGGTAACCGGGCTCGCCTGGACAGAGGTTGGCGGTGAGACACTGATTATCGAAGTTACAGTTGTACCTGGAACCGGTAAGCTGACGCTGACCGGGAAGCTTGGGGATGTGATGAAGGAATCCGCCCAGGCCGCATTCAGTTATACGCGCTCCAAGGCGAATGAACTTGGAATTCCGGCCGATTTTCATGAAAAGAACGACATTCATATTCATATCCCCGAAGGCGCTATTCCCAAAGATGGCCCTTCGGCAGGTATTACGATTGCTACTGCCCTGATATCGGCACTGACGAACAAGCAGGTCTCCAAGGATGTAGCCATGACCGGGGAGATTACACTCCGCGGCCGCGTGCTTCCAATTGGCGGGCTGAAAGAGAAGTCGCTTGCAGCTCACCGGGCAGGCTACAAGAAAATTCTGCTGCCTAAAGATAACGAACGTGATCTGAGTGACATTCCGGAGAGTGTGCGAAATGATATGACCTTCGTACCGGTCTCACATATGGATCAAGTATTGAAACATGCGCTTACTGAACAAGTTGAAGTGCACTAGAGAGGAAACACTAGGATGAAAGTAACAAGTTCTGAATTTATTATCAGTGCTGTAAGGCCTGAACAATACCCTGAGGACGGCTTGCCAGAGATTGCTCTGGCTGGCCGTTCCAATGTAGGTAAGTCCTCATTGATCAACCGTATGATTAACCGCAAAAATCTGGCCCGGACCAGTTCTACGCCGGGTAAGACCCAGCATCTCAATTACTACCGTATCAATGATGCGCTATATTTTGTAGACTTTCCCGGATATGGCTACGCCAAGGTGTCCAAGGTACAGCGCCAGGTATGGGGGAAGATGATTGAAGAGTTCCTGACGATTCGTGAACCACTGAAGCTGGTGCTTCTCATTATTGACCTAAGGCATCCGCCATCCAAGGACGATGAGTTAATGTATGACTGGCTCAAGCACTATGATCTGCCCGTGTGTGTAGTGGCGACTAAGGCGGACAAGATTCCTAAGAGCCGTTGGCAGAAGCATATCAAAATCATTCGGGATGCGCTTGTGATGCGTGCAGGCGATGAACTTATCATGTTTTCCTCAGAAGCAGGTATTGGTAGAGATCAGCTTTGGAGTTTAATTAGCAGACACATTGAAGATCAAGACTCGGAGGTTCCGGAGGCAAGCCCTTCTTCGGACTGAATAAGAAGTGATGATATGGAATGAGCAGAAGCTCAATCCATGTATTTCGCGAAATTAAGAGGGAATGGGAGAAGTTCCAGCAGGAAAGTGAGCAAGTTAAGGGATTTCTGCTTCTTAGCTGACCAAATTCCGTTTTTTTCTAAAATTCGCTGAAAAATCATGATTTAATTACCGAGCAATTGCTTTAATGAGTAGTGTATAATTAACTACAAAGGATCAAAAGAATTGAGGAGATTTTTATGGCTCAGCGGTTAGCCACAGAGTACATTAAAGCCAGTTTGCGATTGACGGAAGTTCAAATGGCCGAATTTATTCACAGAATAGGCGATCCCCACGTGAGACAGCGGGTCAAGGTGCTGGACGGGGGAGGACAGGAAGTAGTTCTGGAAGATGACCAGGGTGAGGAACTGCATCTGCCTTTTGATCGTAAGGACGGTTATTACATCTGTGAAGCATCTTTCCGCTTAATAAATCCTCCTATTACTAATGTTATGCGCCAGTTGTTCGCAGCCTATAAAGGTTCCGGTTTAGTGAACCGGGTTTATAATGGATTTATGGTCACTTATTATTATGAAGATGGCCAGGTACGCAAGATTATGGAATACAATGGGGACTCCTGCAAGCTTATATTTGAGTATAAGAACACAGTTGAAGAACTGCAGCGTTTATTCCGTTCAAGGGAAGTAGAGCTGGAGATTGGCCGGATTCATCGTACGATTAATAATCTGCTGGATCAGCGCATTACATCGAAGGATGAGCAGCTGACTATCCAAATTGACGAAGAGCTTCGCAGAAATACACGCCGATTGTTCGTACTTGAGGCATAAGATCGTCCGCCCTGAATAATGGGCGGTCTTTTTTTTGATTAAAGTTCTAAAAGGTATTGCATTTGTCCTGAATAGATGTTATTTTTAATCTCGTTGAAAAGAATTTAGGAACCAGGATTCACTCAGGACATTATGTTACGAGAGATTTTTCCCTCGGGAAGTGAATGACGTAGGTCCTAGCGGATGAAATTTTTCAAACATTTTATTCCTAGGAAGGGGGAACCGGAAGATGGAATATTCAACTTTCGGAAGACACGTTGCTGTTGATACTTGGGGAGTCGATTTTGAGGTGCTGAATAATGCGGAGCTGTTACAAGCTCATATGGTGGAAGCCGCCGAAGCATGTGGCGCCACAGTATTATCAGTGCAAGCCAAGCAGTTCGAACCACAAGGGGCTACGGTCCTTGTAATGCTGTCAGAGAGCCATCTCTCGATTCATACTTACCCTGAGAGAGGTTTTGCAGCTGTTGATTGTTACACATGTGGAGATACAGTTGACCCACAGCTCGCCATTGATTACCTGGTATCCATTTTGAAGCCGGAGAAGACTTACGCGAAGAAGTTGATTCGTGGACTTGGAGAACTTCAAGTTGAGACTCCTGCTATGCAGCAGCAAGCTGAGCTCGTCTAACCGGAGTATGATTGACTAACTACGATAACATTTGTATGTACTTCACACGGGATATAGTGTGGGACAATGAAGTAACCATGGAGCTATCCATGGTTATTTGTTTTAATATCTGTCTATTCTGTTATTATTCTCTACATGAGAACTTCATAAACAATTCATAATAAACGCCGGGGAATACGGTGCAAATGTGATATAATTAACAACGTGAGACATACTAATTTTACTGAACTATCTTAAGGCAGGAGGACTTGCAATGCACATTGTCGTAGTCGGATTGAACTATCGAACGGCGCCTGTGGAAGTTAGGGAACGCTTTACATTCGCAGACAAAGATATGCCGGCAGCGCTGTCGGAGTTGAAACGTACCAAAAGTGTATTGGAAGGCGTTATTATAGCCACCTGCAACCGCACGGAGATCTATGTAGTCGTTGACCGGCTTCATATGTGCGGGTACTTCATCCGCAGCTTTATTGAACAATGGTTTGGGGTGTCGCGTCAGGAATTCACCCAACATTTATATATGTATGAAGATGATCAAGCGATTCGGCATTTGTTCCGTGTAGCCTGTGGACTCGATTCCATGGTGCTTGGAGAGACGCAGATTCTGGGTCAGGTGAAGACGAGTTTTTTACAGGCCCAGAGTGAGAAGGCTACGGGAACTTGGTTCAATATGCTGTTCAAGCAAGTCATCACGCTGAGCAAGCGCGCCCATTCAGAGACGGCAATTGGAGAAAGTGCAGTCTCTGTGAGTTATGCGGCAGTCGAGCTTGGCAAACGGATATTCGGTGACTTCTCCGGAAAGAGTGTCCTTATTCTCGGCGCGGGCAAGATGAGCGAGCTTACCGTCAAGCACCTTTATGCGAGTGGAGCTGAGCAGGTGCTTGTGGCCAACCGCACTTTTGCACGGGCGCAGGAATTAGCTGGTAAGTTCAATGGAACTGCATGCACCATGCAGGAGGCCATGGCACAGTTGAAGAACGTGGATATCATCATCAGCTCGACAGGAGCAGAGGGGTATGTCCTAACCTCGTCAGAGGTGGCCCAAAGTATGAAGAAGCGCCCTTCACGTCCGCTCTTCATGATCGATATTGCCGTACCGCGGGACATTGATCCTTCCATCTCGGAGCTGCCAAATGTATTCTTGTATGATATTGATGATCTTGAAGGAATTGTGGAGAGCAACCTGGAGATGAGACGGGCAGAGGCGATGAAGATTGAGAGTATGATTGACCACGAGATGGCGGTGTTCGCGAACTGGCTTCAGACGCTGGGAGTTAAGCCTGTGATTCGTGCCCTTCAGGAGAAGTCCTCTACGATCTACGAGGAGACGATGGAGAGCATGTTCAACAAGCTTCCTGAACTGAATGATCATCAACGAACAGTTATCCGCCGTCTTACGAAGAGTATCGTGAATCAGATGATGCACGACCCGATTAACCGGATCAAGGAAATGGCCGGGGAGAAGCAAGGGGAACAGGCGCTCGAGATGTTCACCCAGATTTTTGCCTTGGAGCAGCAGATTGAATCGGCAAAGGCTGTAGAAGAGAGTAACAATCCGCCAGCGGATACAATGAAAGTGTCAACCGCCTCTAAGGCGTCCAATCAAGACAAAGCGCTAAAAATAGCGCAGGTGTCTATATAAGGCGGTGATCAGCCTTGACGCTGCTAAGTGAAATTTATGATGCTATAATCTATATATATGCCCTGAGCCTGCTGTTTTATTTCTCGGATTGTATTCGCCGCAATGGGAGTGCAAAGCGAATGGGCGCAGGGCTTCTTGCTTGTGTGTTCGCCTTGCAGGTTACCAGTTTCAGTATGTGGCTTTGGCAGGACGGTACGAATGCGCTGCTCTCCAATTACAACTATGTGTTTCTTGTCTGTCTGAGTCTGGTTACCGCGGCCTTTGTTCTTACTTTTCGTCAAAAAACAGAGTTCACGGTGCTTCTTATCAGCTTGGTGGGTTTTGTGTTAACGGTATTAAATAGACTGAGCTACAGATCGGTGGATTATTCTTTCCATCACTACCAGTCTTTTAGAGGCTTGATCACGCTTCACGTTACGCTTGCGGGTATTAGCTACGCGGCCTTGACGTTGTCAGCTGTGTTTGCCTTCATGTATCTGTTTCTCCACCGGAAACTCAAACGAAAGACCTGGAACGATACGGTAAGAAGGCTGCCGAGCCTCGAAGCGTTGGAGAATTATATTAATATTTCCATGCGCTGGGGCACTTCACTGCTGGCTGTATCCTTGATTGTCGGAGTATCCACAGTGGCTGCCGAGAGCCGATGGGACCTGTTGGTGGACAAAAAAATGTTTTTCACTTTCATTGCTTTGGTGGTCTACACCTTCTATTTTGCAGGCCGAAAAATGAAAATATACAGCGGCCGGGTTATGGCTAAATGGGCAATTGCCGGTTACATCGTGACCATAGCCAATTACTTGCTGAACTCCTGGTCAGCATTCCATCATTGGGCGGGAAAGTAGGTTCTCAAATGGAGAAATATATACCGATTATGATAAAAGCTGAGGGTCTGCGCTGTGTAGTGATCGGCGGAGGATCAGTGGCTGAACGTAAAACAATGCAACTGCTTAAATCCGGTGCGGATGTTAAGCTCATAAGTCCGTCTGTAACCGGACCGCTTCATCAAGCTGCCCATGAAGGCAGCTTGATTTGGTATAACCGCTGCTTTATGGAAGGTGATTTGGAGGGTGCATCTTTGGTGTATTCAGCCACGGACCAAGCTTCGGTGAATGAGCAGGTAGCGCATGAAGCAGGCCGGCTAGGAGTTCCTGTGAACCTATCAGGCCCTGGCCTTGGAGGAACGTTCATATCTCCAAGCGTCGTCAGACGGGGAGACCTGGTTATTGCAGTCAGCACATCTGGAGCCGGTCCTGCTGCAGCGGCAAGGATTAGCCGTGAAATTGATCAAAGCTACGGTGATGAATACGAGACGTATATTGACTTTTTGAGCAGCATTAGAAGTATGGTTAAATCAACGGTTCCAGATGGGGGAAGAAGACGCGGGCTGCTTAAGGCGGCAGCCGAGATGGATATACTGAGTGATATTCGCAGCGGCGTGTTCCAGCCATGGAGTGAGCAGCAGATTAAGGCCTGGATCAAGGGTAATATATCTTATAATTAATACATAAAGGAGCTTGAGAAGATGCGCAAGATTATAGTTGGGACAAGACAAAGTCAGCTGGCATTAACTCAGACCGGACAGGTGATTGAGGCTTTGAAGGAACTGTGCAAGCTTCATTCCCTGCCTTTTGAATTCGATATCAAGAAAATCGTAACCAAGGGTGATCGTATCCTTGATGTCACGTTGTCTAAAGTTGGCGGGAAAGGGCTCTTTGTGAAAGAGATCGAGCAGGCGATGCTCGATGGGGAGATTGACCTTGCTGTTCATAGCATGAAGGATATGCCTTCCGAGCTGCCTGATGGCCTGATGAACGGGGCAGTCCCTAAGCGCGTAGACTACAGGGATGCGCTGATCTCCAAGGGAGGCTTGACACTTGACGAGCTCCCGCAGGGGGCCAAAGTGGGTACCAGCAGCCTGCGCCGAGCCAGTCAGCTTAAGGCTTATCGTCCTGATCTGAACATTGAGGCCATTCGCGGCAATATTGACTCCCGTCTGAAGAAGCTGGAGACCGAAGGCTTTGATGCGATTATTCTGGCCGCGGCGGGTCTGTTCCGCATGGGCTGGGAGGACCGTATTACTTCCTACCTTCCTGTAGATATTTGTCTGCCAGCGGTAGGACAAGGGGCGCTGGGTATCGAATGCCGCGAAAATGACCAGGAAGTCCGGCATCTGCTATCGCTGTATAATGATCCTGAGACTGCATTTACCGTGGCTGCTGAGCGGAGTTTCCTTGGAGCTCTAAATGGAGGCTGCCAAATCCCGATTGGGGCTTTTGCGTCTTTGGTTCATCCAGAGACTCAGGAATCCGGCAGTGAAAGCCAGCTTGAACTTACCGGGTTAGTTGGCTCGCCGGACGGAACTGTCATTCTTAAAGAAAGCTCAACGGGTAACGACCCGGAATTGCTGGGAAGAGAAGTGGCTTCCGCCCTCCGATCCAAGGGTGCGGAGGAAATATTGTCTGAAGTTAGGGGATGAGATAATCATGGCGGGGAGAGTATATCTTGTTGGAGCAGGACCTGGTGATGCCAGACTTATTACGTTGAAGGGTCTTCATTGTATTCAGAGGGCAGATGTTGTAGTGTACGACAGGTTGGCCAGCCCCAGACTTCTGAAGCATATGAAGCGTGGAGCGGAGAAAATCTATGTCGGCAAACGAACTGACCGTCACACGATGAGGCAGGAGGACATCAATCAGCTTCTGGTGGATCTGGCTCTTGAGGGAAAGATTGTTACCCGCCTTAAAGGCGGAGATCCCACGATTTTTGGCAGGGTTGGAGAAGAAGCGGATCTGCTTCGCCAGAACGGAATTGAATACGAGATTGTTCCCGGGATTACCTCCGCTATCTCCGTTCCTGCATATGCCGGAATTCCGGTTACACACAGGGATTATGCATCCTCACTCTCTATAATTACCGGACACGAAAGTCCGGATAAGCTGGAGCATTCGATCCAATGGGATAAAGTGACTCAAGCTACTGGAACGCTGATTTTTATGATGGGCGTATCAAATATCGGTTATATCAGCCGGCAATTAATCAAGCACGGACGACCTTCTGACACGCCGGTTGCGCTGGTCAGATGGGGGACAAGAGCTGAACAGGCAACCCTTATAGGGACACTGGCGGATATCGAGCAAAAGGTATTAGAGGCGAATTTTCAACCCCCTGCAGTTATTGTCGTTGGTGATGTAGTTCTGCAGCGCGATAAGCTGAAATGGGCGGAATCACTGCCCTTATTCGGCAAGCGGATCTTGGTCACACGCTCGCGGTCTCAGGCCAGTGAACTGGTCGAGAGAATTGAGGACCTTGGCGGAGAGCCTTATGAATTCCCTGTAATTGAGACGCGGCTTCCAGAAAGTGAAGAGAGCAAGCAAGCGGTTGCGGATGCTATGACGAAGCTGGATTCATATAACTGGGTTTTCTTTACCAGTGTGAATGGGGTTAAATACTTCTTCGAGCATCTGTACCATCAGGGTAAGGATATCCGCTCCCTTAATGGCGCGCGTATTGTCGCTGTAGGTCCGGCAACCAAGGATGAGCTGCAGCGCAGAGGGATTACGGCTGAGGCTCTGCCGGAACGGTTCCAGGCAGAAGGACTTGCAGAGGCTTATGGAGAGCAGCTTGAGGCCGGTCAGACCGTTCTCCTGCCAAGGGGGAACCTGGCTAGAGCCTGGCTGCCGGAATTCATGCGTGAGAAGGGACTATCGGTGACGGAAGCTGTAATGTATGAGACTGTGGCCGTAAGCGAAGAAGATGATGAACTGCTGAAATTGATCGAAAAGGATCGAATTCATGCGATTACATTTACCAGCTCTTCAACGGTTCGGAATCTGGTTGAGGCGCTTGTGCGTCTGGGACTTAAGGATCCGGTGCTAGCGTTAAGCAATGCGGTCGTTGCATGTATAGGTCCGGTGACCGCAGCAACTGCTGAAGAGTACGGATTTAAGGTTGCGATGGTGGCTGAGGAAGCGACACTGGATGGCCTTATTCATTCATTATGCAATTGGAACATGGGCACCTTATCAGAACAATAGGCGTTATCATATACTTTGATATCATTAAGGAGGCAACACTACAGTGGCATTTCCAATTGTTAGACACCGCAGATTGCGTCAAAATGCTGCCATTCGGGGACTTGTGCGTGAGACAGTGCTCACGGTTGATGATTTCATACAGCCTATCTTTATCACCTATGGCAGTGGAGTGAAGAACGAGATCAGCTCCATGCCGGGAGTGTTCCATTTCTCTCTGGACACGCTGGAAGAGGAGCTGAAGGAGATTGTAGAACTCGGTATTTCTGCAGTTCTTCTGTTCGGGATTCCATCTGAGAAGGACAGCGTAGGCTCTTCGGGCTTTGATGAGAACGGAATTGTCCAGGAAGCTACCAGAGTCATCAAGTCCTTGTATCCAGACCTGCTGGTTGTGGCTGATACTTGTCTTTGTGAATTCACGGACCATGGACACTGCGGGATGGTACATACCTTTGAACGCGATGGCCTTGTGCATGGTGATGTCCTGAATGACGAGTCTTTGGAACTGCTGGCACGAACGGCAGTATCTCAAGCCCGGGCGGGAGCCGATATTATAGCTCCTTCGAATATGATGGATGGATTCGTGTACGCTATTCGCAAGGGACTTGACGAAGCTGGATTCTCGCATGTTCCTATCATGTCTTACTCGGTAAAATATGCTTCAGCCTTCTACGGCCCATTTCGTGAAGCCGCAGACTCCGCTCCCCAGTTCGGAGACAGGAAGACCTACCAGATGGACCCTGCGAACATCCGCGAAGCGCTTCGCGAGGCTGAATCTGACGTGCAGGAAGGCGCCGATATGCTGATGGTGAAGCCTGCGCTTGCTTTTATGGATGTAATTCGCGTACTTCGTGACCAATTCGACCTTCCGCTTGTAGCTTATAATGTCAGCGGAGAGTACTCCATGGTGAAGGCGGCTGCTCAGCAGGGCTGGATTAATGAGAGGGCGATTGTGACGGAAATGCTGCTCGGTATGAAGCGGGCGGGTGCGGATATCATTATTACGTACTTCGCTAAAGATATGGCCCGCTGGCTGCGGGAGCGTAATTAGACTGGCTTGGCAAATCAATCATTGAGGTAAGGAGTGTCTCTGGCATGAGCAACAATTCCGCAGGCCGCCGTGATGAACAGTCACGCCAGGCTTTTGATCAGGCGAAGAAATATATCCCCGGGGGTGTCAACAGCCCGGTTCGCGCTTTTAAATCCGTAGGACTAACGCCAATATACATCGAACGGGGCGAAGGCCCACGTGTCTTTGATATTGATGGCAATTCTTTCATTGATTATGTAGGCTCGTGGGGGCCTCTCATTATGGGACATGCCCATCCGGAGGTAGTTAAGAACGTGCAGGAGGCGGCCGCTAAAGGGACAAGCTTCGGCGCGCCCACCCTGCTTGAGACGGAGATGGCCAAGCTCGTAACAGAACGTGTTCCATCGATAGATATTGTGCGCATGGTTAGTTCAGGAACTGAGGCTACGATGAGCGCGATCCGCCTCGCCAGAGGATATACGGGCCGCAGCAAGATTATGAAATTCGAAGGCTCTTATCATGGTCATGCAGACAGCCTGTTGATCAAGGCCGGCTCAGGTGTTGCGACACTTGGCCTGCCTGACAGCCCGGGCGTACCGGAAGGTGTGGCCGCTAACACGATTGCTGTGCCTTACAATGATTTGGAATCGGTTAAGCTTGCTTTTGAAAAATTCGGGGAAGAGCTTGCAGCTATCATTGTAGAGCCTGTAGCCGGAAATATGGGCGTTGTGCCTCCGCTTCCAGGATTCCTGGAAGGGCTTCGGGAGATCACGAACCAATATGGAAGTCTGCTGATCTTTGATGAGGTCATGACAGGATTCCGTGTTCATTTGAACTGTGCGCAAGGCCGCTATGGTGTGACCCCCGATCTTACCTGTCTGGGTAAAGTGATTGGAGGCGGTCTTCCAGTTGGCGCATATGGCGGCCGCCGGGAGATCATGGAGCAGATTGCACCGTCGGGCCCTATTTACCAGGCGGGTACTCTTAGCGGGAACCCTCTGGCTATGACTGCGGGCTTCACCACCTTGTCGCTGCTCACACCAGAGGTGTACGAACGGCTTGAGGTTCTCTCCGCAAGGCTGGAAGCAGGTCTTGCTGCCAATGCGAAGGAGAAGGGAATCCCCCTGTCCATTAACCGTGTCGGTTCTATGGTATGCCCATTCTTCACAGATGAGAAGGTCATTAACTATGAGACAGCGAAGACAAGTGATCTTAAGCTGTTCAATCGATACTTTGCGGCATTGGTGGACGAGGGAATCAGCGTTCCTCCATCCCAATTCGAGGGTATGTTCGTCTCGGGCGTTCATACGGAAAAAGACATTGATGCGACGATTGAAGCGAACCGTCGTGCTCTCCAGAAGATATGAGTTATAGAGGAAGTGCGGTCAGACGCGGAGAGTGGCTGGAAGTGATGCCAGGCAAGCTTCCTCAGCATCCGGACAGTCCACGGTCCGCTGTACGCCAGTGGCTGATCGATACGCTGGGAATGCCTCCTAAGATGCTCAGCAGATTGGAACACGAGGACGGAATCAAGCTGGCAGGGGACCGTATTCGGATACGGCTCTTCCCGCCTCGTGACTATGGTTTTGAGCCTTGTTGGACTGGAATTGATGTGCTGTATGAGGACGATTATTGTCTTGTAGTGCATAAGCCGGCAGGTATGAAGGTTCACCCGACAGGAGATGAACGGCAGCCGACACTCGCCCATGTGGTAGCGGCCCATTATATGGGCCAGGGCGAGCAGGCTGCCGTTCGCCATATCCACAGGCTCGATGAGTTCACTTCCGGGCCGGTTCTATATGCCAAGAATGAATTTGCGCAGCTTATTCTTGATGAGGCGATGAGTACGAAGAAGATTGAGCGTGTCTATGTTGCTGTGGTTCAAGGAATTGTACAAAGTCCGGCCTTCCGGGTGGAAGCGCCAATTGGACGGGACCGCCATCACGCGAAGCGCCAGCGGGTCTCGGATACAGGCAAGCCCGCAGCAACCCTGGTGACTCTTCTGGACACCCTGAGAGACGCCAGTCTGGTGCGCTTGACACTAGAGACGGGAAGAACCCACCAGATCCGTGTGCATATGAGTCATATAGGCCATCCCCTTATAGGAGATGCGTTGTATGGGGGGAGTACCCGATACTTCAATTACCAGGCCCTGCATGGAGAATCCTTAATTTTTCCGCATCCTTTAACTGGAGAGATACTGAACATCAAGGATCCTTGGCCCGAAGAATTTATAGAGCTGCATCGCAGGCTGTTACCGGAATCCTAGAGAGAAACTTGCGATACTGTCAAAAAAGAGTGGCATGCTCTCCTTTTTGAAGCATATAGATTAAACGAGTGAGAAACCTTGTTTGGATATGCGTATAAGGAGGTTATACCCTTGGCAGATCAATCCTATGGGTTAAGGTTCGATATCTATGAACGTGTTCATCTATCGGAAGAAGTCATTGGCATTCAGGAACTGGTTGAGCTGGAGCTGCTACCAAGAATTCAGGTCGTTCCAGGTGATGAATATGCATCGCTGCGGGGGCATTTGCATGTGTCGGGTCTATATCGCGGGGATGGGGGAACACAGGAGCTGACCCATCTCATTCCTGTTGAAATTACAGTTCCGCTGAGCCGGGTCAATCGGCTTGAGGATATCACTGTCGAGATTGAGAATTTCGATGTTGATGTACTGAGTCCGCACAGCTTGAACATTACGGGTGTTCTGTCTTTGCGTGGAATTGAGACGATTGCTTATGTTCCGGGAACCGGGGAATGGAGCGATGAGGAATATTCGGTATCCCATGAGACCCAGCGTGAGGAACAGGAGGAAGGTCTGGAGGCTCTTGTAGATCAGGAGGACAGATTAGATGTCCGGGAAGAGGCCTCTGCTCCTTCCGCGGTTCAATTCGATCCGCCAAGCTCAGAGCCTATCTGGTCGCTTCCAGAGCTTGTGCAGCAGAATGATTCCTCTCCCCCGTCGAAAGAGAGAGAGACTGCACTGGAATCAGCCCCCGCATCCTCGCTCTCGCCGTTATGGGCGGACAAGGAATCATTTGCGGATACGGGTTCAAAGGTGGATACGGATGAAGAGCCTCGGACATTATCGCAAGAACAACAGCCTGTGAAGACTGAGTTACAAGAGGCTTCGAACCTGTGGCATACCGGGCAGCCTGCACAGGAGCAGATCGTGCTTGATGAAGGCGACAGAGTCTACACGGCTGAGGAGTATCTCGAGAATGTCCAGGAGCTTGAGGCTGCTGAACCCGTAATTGAACCTCACGTGGAAGACCGGCCTGAAATGAAAATTGCGCTTGGCAGCAAAAAGCTGACGGACCAGGCCTCAGTTGACCATGTTCCTCTTAGTACGCTTCTTCAGTCGGGACGTCCGCCCAAAGAACCGGAAGTGTTGGAGACCTCGGTGCAGGACACCCAGGAACTCCTCACCGAGGATAAGGAGGATGTACGCTGGAAGAGCTTGTTCATCTCGGGCGTACAGGAACAGACACCCTTCCGGCAGGTAAAGCTTGTGATCGTACAGCGGGAAGAGACCATTGATGTAATTGCGGACCGCTATCAGATTAATCCGCGGGAGCTGCTACTGTACAACCGGTTGTCCGAGCAGAGCTTGGAGGAAGGCCAGGTTCTTTATATTCCCTAATACCTTGAAGAGCCTGTGGTGTGTGCACAGGCTCTTTGCCATGTATAGGAGGGATCTAAATGCCTATTATTGACTATCGCTGCCATCCAAGTTATTATTATAGGGATAAATAAGCAAAGACATCGAACGGGAATAGTAGGCAGTGTGCCCTTCAGAGAGCGGAATTGCAGGCGCTGTGAGGTTTCGCAGGATGCAGCTGACCGAAGTCGCCCGGGAGTCGTCCATTTGAGCAGGATTAGTTCTGTCAGAATGGGCCGGTTACAGCCGTTATCTGTCTGAGTGTCGCGAATAAGAGCTGAAGATAGGCTAAGGTCTGTTCGCGAAACAAAGGTGGTACCACGAAAGATAAGCCTTTCGTCCTTTGAGACGAAGGGCTTTTTTTGTTTTTTTTACTTATTCCGCTTTTAATATGGATTGAACAAAAGACTGCGTGTCGGTTACCTGCCGCAATAAGTGGTTGCCAGGTTCCAGACGTTCATCTTTGATTCATTCCATTTAATATGGGAATAATTGCAGGAAAATGGGATCTAAACAGAACAAACTCCCCTAAAATATCGGAGGTATGTGTTATGTCAGAAATGAACCAAGAGACGTCTACGGCAAATATGCCTACGACGTATGACCCGAAATCTGCGGAAGAGAAATGGTACCGCTACTGGAAGGAAGGCAACTTTTTTGAAGCGGGGAGCCGTAAGGATGCCGAGACCTATACCATCGTAATTCCACCACCGAATGTAACAGGCATGCTGCATATCGGTCATGCGCTGGACTTCACACTTCAGGACATTATGGTAAGAGCCAAACGGATGCAGGGCTATGACGCTCTATGGCTTCCGGGTACCGACCATGCGGGGATTGCAACCCAGACCAAAGTAGAGCAAAAGCTTCGTGAACAAGGACAGACCCGGTATGATCTGGGACGAGAGAAATTCCTGGAGAAGGTATGGGAATGGAAGGATCAGTATGCAGAGACTATCCACGAGCAATGGTCCAAAATGGGCTTCTCTCTCGATTACTCCCGTGAACGGTTCACGCTGGATGAAGGACTGTCCAAGGCCGTACGCGAGGTATTCGTTAAGCTGTATAACAAAGGCCTAATCTACCGGGGCAAACGTATTATTAACTGGGATCCGGCAGCGCGTACCGCACTGTCTGATATCGAGGTGGAGTATAAAGAGGTTAACGGTCACTTATATCACTTGCAGTATCCGCTGGAGAACGGAAACGGCCATATTACGGTGGCTACCACACGTCCCGAAACTATGCTTGGGGATACGGCAGTGGCCGTGCATCCTAAGGATGAGCGTTATGCTCATTTGATTGGACAATCGCTGGTGCTGCCGATTGTGGGCCGCGCTATTCCGATCATTGCGGATGAGTATGTTGATAAGGAATTCGGAAGCGGCGCGGTTAAGATTACTCCCGCACACGATCCGAATGACTTTGAAGTAGGTCTGAGACATAATCTGCCGCAAATTACAGTGATGGATGAGACCGGTACGATGAATGCGGATGCAGCCAAGTATCAGGGACTGGACCGCAGCGAATGCCGCAAACAAATCGTCCAAGACCTGCAGGAGCTCGGGGTGCTTATCCGGATTGAGGATCATGTTCACCAGGTGGGTCACAGTGAAAGATCGGGAGCTGTGGTAGAGCCGTATCTGTCAACCCAATGGTTCGTGAAGATGGGCCCTCTTGCTGAAAAGGCGATTGAAGCGCAAAAGTCTGGCGCCGGAGTTAACTTTGTACCGGACCGTTTTGAGAAAATATATCTGCACTGGATTGAAAATGTGCGTGACTGGTGTATTTCCCGGCAGCTGTGGTGGGGACACCGGATTCCGGCTTGGTATCACGAGACTACAGGTGAGATCTTTGTGGGTACAGAAGCACCGGAAGGGGAAGAATGGCGCCAGGATGAGGATGTGCTGGATACCTGGTTCAGCTCCGGACTGTGGCCCTTCTCGACCTTGGGGTGGCCGGATGTGGAGCATGAGGATTTCAAGCGGTTCTATCCAACCGATGTGCTGGTAACCGGCTACGATATTATCTATTTCTGGGTAGCCCGGATGATCTTCACCGCCCTTGAATTTACAGGCCAAATTCCGTTTAAGGATGTGCTCATTCACGGTCTTGTGCGCGACAGCGAAGGGCGCAAGATGTCCAAGTCGCTTGGCAACGGGGTTGATCCGCTTGAAGTCATTGAGAAGTATGGCGCGGACGCAATGAGATATATGATCTCAACCAGCAGCACACCTGGACAGGACCTTCGGTTCCGCTGGGAGAAGGTGGAGCAGGCACGCAATTTTGCCAACAAGATCTGGAATGCTTCCCGCTTCGCGCTGATGAATCTGGAAGGCGTCAAATATGAAGATATCGATATTACCGGCAATCTGAGTACCGCAGACCGCTGGATTCTGCATCGCTTCAACGAGACAGCACGGGATATTACCCGTCTAATCGACGCTTATGAGTTCGGGGAAACGGGACGACTGCTGTACAACTTCATCTGGGATGATCTCTGTGACTGGTATATCGAGTTCGCGAAGCTTACCTTATATGGGGAGGATGCGGCTGCGAAGAGCAAGACGCAATCCGTACTCGCTTACGTGCTTGACCGTACACAGAGACTGATTCACCCGTTCATGCCGTTTATATCCGAAGAGATTTGGCAGCACCTTCCTCATAGTGGAGAGACAATTACACTGGCCGAGTGGCCTAAATACGATACCGCCCTTGAAGCTCCGGATGCGGTCGAAGAGATGAATCTCCTGATTGACGTTATCCGCGCAGTCAGAAACGTTCGCGCTGAGGTTAACGTTCCAATGAGCAAGAAGGTGGAACTGATCGTGAAGCCGGGTTCCGAGAAGGCATACAGCATCATCAGCCGCAACGAGAACTATGTGCGTAGATTCTGTAACACCTCCGATTTCTCCGTAGCTGTTGATGCCGAGGCACCGGACAAAGCGATGAGTGCGATCGTAACCGGAGCGGAGCTCTATTTCCCTCTGGCAGGGTTAATAGATATTGGACAAGAAATTGCCCGCCTGCAAAAAGAGTTCGACAACCTTACCAAAGAGGTTGAACGGGTTGAGAAAAAGCTGGGCAACGAAGGCTTCGTGGCCAAAGCTCCAGCCAAAGTAATTGAGGAAGAAAAGGCGAAGATGCAGGACTACTCCGAGAAGCGTGCCAAAGTCTTGGCCCGCATTGAGGAGCTCAAAGGGTAACCTGACGCGTCAGCCCCACACCGCCGTGCGCCGAAAGAGCAGCGAATCCCGCAGGGAGAGCGCTCCTTGCAAGAAAGTAACAACAATGCTCCATCCAAGGAGCGCCCAACCCAAAGCGTACCCCCGAACGGGGGTGACAAGCGGCTTGCAGCACGCAAGTTCCAAGTACGGGCAGGAGCACTGGCGTCAAGCGTACCCCCGAACGGGGGTGGCAAGCGTTCCAGGCGCCTCAGCCGATCAGGTGCTCATCACCCCCGCCTCCCGCCGAAATATTCGGGTGTCCAGAGGGAAGTCCCTCTGGGGCCCTTCCTGGAAGTTAGGGTTTGGGAGGGTATATCCCACTATAAGGAGCAGGTTCTCTCATGCAAGACAAAACAACAGCCCCGCTGCAGACCTATGCAGAGGCAGTCGATTGGATTAACGGCTTGATTCCTTTCGGGATCCGGCCGGGTCTTGAACGGATTGAAGCACTCATGGAGCGATTCGATAATCCGCACCGGAGGTTGAAGTTTATACATGTAGCTGGAACGAATGGTAAGGGCTCATCCTGCGCTTTTTTGACCAAGACACTGGTCGTCAGCGGGTATACGGTGGGAACCTTTACTTCCCCCTATATCACGAAGTTCACAGATCGATTCCAATACAACGGGGAGAATATTCCCGAGAGTACACTGATTGAACTGTCGAACCGTCTTTATCCGCATGTACAGGAAATGGCCCTGTCGGAGTTAGGCTCTCCCACGATGTTTGAGGTGAGCACCGCGCTGGCCATCTTGTACTTTGCCGAAGTCTGTTATCCGGACGTTGTAGTATGGGAGACAGGTCTGGGTGGAAGAATGGATGTAACTAATATAGTCACGCCGATTGTCTCCCTGATCACGAATATTGGCATGGACCATACCGATATTCTGGGAGATACCCTCGAAGCGATTGCCCGTGAGAAGGCTGGAATTATCAAGCCGGGTGTCCCTGTAGTCAGCTGTGTCCAACAGCCGGAGGCAGTCGCCATTCTGAAAGAAACGGCCGCTGTCCGGAAGAGCACGCTTTATCTGCTTGGTGATCAATTTGATTACAGGCGTCACGAAATCACATCGACTGAGCAGCACTTGACTTTTAGCGGACCATTCCGCAATGTGGAGTTCAGTATTTCTCTACTTGGAGAGCATCAATGCAGGAATGCTGCCGGAGTTATGATGGTACTGGAAGTACTCAGGCAGTACATGGCTTTTGTGCTTGAGGATGAGGATGTGACTGCCGGATTCAGGGATACATTCTGGGCAGGAAGAATGGAACGGGTGTCGGATGAACCGCTGATTGTGATTGATGGAGCACATAACCCCGAAGGGGCGGAGTCGCTCGCGAGAAGCATCAAGGAGAATTTTCAGTACAAAAAACTTAATTTGATGATGGGGATGCTTAGTAATAAGCATCATCACGCCTACTTGAAGCATATATTACCAATAGTGGATACGCTTATCCTTACCGAGCCTGATTTTCGCAGAGCCATGGAAGCGCAGAAGTTGTATGAGCTGGTGCAGCAGCTGCGGGATACGGCAGCGAAGCCGGGCTTGGAAGTTATAGTAGAACGTGACTGGAAGGCAGCGCTTAAGCTGCTGGAGTCGCGGACGGAACGGGAAGATCTTGGGGTGGTTTCAGGCACGCTTTATTTGATTTCCGACGTGCGCGCAGCCCTTTTGCATCAAACCGATTCTGAAAAAGGCTGGTGAACATTTTGTCCAATACAACATTAGAACACGTACACTTTATCGGCATCGGCGGCTATGGAATGAGCGCGATCGCCCGCGTCATGCTGGAGATGGGCTATACAGTTACCGGATCCGACGTGGCCTCCCAGGAGCTGACTGAGAAGCTTGCCGCCAAGGGGGCGAAAATATATATCGGACATACCGCATCACAGGTCGAAGGAGCTGATCTGGTTGTCTATTCCACCGCTTTGCCTAAGGATAATGTAGAACGGGTAGAAGCGGAGAAGCGGGGGATTCCGGTTATTCACCGGGCTCAAATGCTGGCTCGCCTGCTGAATGAGGGTAAGGGAGTCGCGGTTGCAGGCGCCCACGGCAAGACGACTACTTCTTCTATGATCGCATTGGTCATGGAGGAATGCGGAACAGACCCGACCTTTATTATCGGCGGAGAGATCATGAATGTGGGTACCAATGCCAAAGCTGGGCAAGGCGAATACGTGGTTGCGGAGGCAGACGAAAGTGATGGATCGTTCCTGCAATACCACCCCGCTCTTGGGGTTGTGACCAATATTGAAGCCGACCACCTTGAGAATTATGACAGCAGCTTTGACCGGTTGAAGGAGGCTTATGTTCAGTTCCTGAACCAGATCAAACCAGACGGTAAGGCAATTGTATGCGGAGATGACGAGAACATCCGTGAACTGCTGCCTAACCTATCGGGCCAGGTGATCACCTATGGTATTCATCAGCAGTGTGATTATATGGCTTCAGACATCGTACTTGGGGACCGCAAGGTGACCTTTACACTGAACACGCAAGGGGAAGCTCTTGGACAAGTTGAGCTGTCGGTTCCGGGTCAGCATAATGTCTATAATGCGATGGCGACCATCATCGTATGCCTGGAAGCGGGTATTCCTTTTGCCGAGATCGTTAGAGCCATCGTATTGTTCTCTGGAGCCAAACGGCGCTTTCAGGTTCTTAGCGAAGCTCGGGATATTCTGGTCATTGATGACTATGCGCATCATCCGACTGAAATTGAGGCAACCATTAATGCTGCCAAAGCTACGGGTAAAAGAATCGTCGCGGTATTCCAGCCGCAGCGCTACACGCGGACATTCTTTCTGCTGGACGCCTTCAGCCGGGCTTTCACGGAAGCTGATGAGGTCATCATTACCGACATCTATTCCCCGGCCGGTGAGAAGGAGATCGAGGGTGTTCATTCTTCCAAGCTGGTAGAGCTCATTAAGCAGAACAGCAATCCAAGTGCCCGTTATATTCCTACCAAACAAGAGGTCATCACAGATCTCGAGGGACGGATTAGACCAGGTGATCTGGTGCTGACCATGGGCGCGGGAGATATTTATAAAGTGGGTTATGCCCTGGCTGATCAACTGAAATCCGAATAAGAACCGTATACACCGTCAGGGCTCCCTGGCGGTTTTTTTATTTGCAGCTGGCGAGATTTGGTATAACTCCTGAAGCTCTGACATATAGCTTATCTATATAGTTGGGACAAGGAGAGTGTGTCAGGTGAATAAGGCAAGGATGACATTTCGATTCGATAAGCCGGAGGAGCAGCGAAATGAGGCGGTGCCGCTAAATAACATACAATCAGTCCCGGAGTATACAGAAGAACCTGAACGGGCTGTCCAGGAGAAGAATCCAGGATCTGTTCCTCTGGTCATGGATCCTCTGGAGAGCTGGGGTGAGCCTTTCCTGACGCATAGTCATTCGGGGGCGCGTGTAATTCCTGAAATGAAGGAGATGGATACCCATCTGCTGGAGGATAGCGCACCACATGATGATGTATATTATATTTCTCCCAAAAAGCCTTCCAAATGGAAGCTGGCCGGCTCCATTTCTGCAGCTCTGGTGACAGGCACATTATTCGGTTTTGTCCTGTTATCCCTGTTCAACAAAGATATCTCCTTTCCTATTCCGGGAATATCGTCACTCAGACCAGACAGCACTGTGAGTTCTCCTTCGGTATCTGTTCTAGGCCCGACTGATGAGCCGAATACTCCAAATGGCGATATTCCAATGGTAAAAGCAGTGCTGCCTGACCAGGCCTATTACTTCCTTCAATACGGCGTCTTTAGCACGTCCCAAGGGGTGAAGCAGGCTCAGGAGGAGCTTCAGCAATCGGGCGTAGCAGCGGCCAGGGATACACTTGATCATACACGCGTGTATGCAGGTGTATCCCCCGAGAGGGAACAGGCCAAGCTGCTGAGCAGCCAGTTGAAGTCAAGCGGCGTGAATCTGATTGTCCATGAGATACGTTACCCTGCCGAGGCACAGCTTAAGTACGGCGGTGACATCGGAGTGCTCGATCAGTATCTGGAGGAAAGTGCGGATCTGATCAAGCTGCTTAGTGTCACTTCAGCCTCTCTGCTTGAGACCAAGGAGGTCCAGAAGCAAAGTCAGGCTGAAGTAGCTAACTTGAAAGAAAAACACCGCCAATGGACTGAGAATGCTTCAGCTGTCAAGGGCGGGCTGCCAAGTGACGTGAAGCCGACCGCGGACACTATGGAAAAGGCAATGAATACAGCAGTAGAGGCCTTGAGCCGCTATAACTCCAATGGCTCCAAGACTCACCTGTGGGAGGTTCAAACGGCCATGATGGAATATATATTGCTTCAAAAGGAACTTCTGGGAATCAAGCAACAGTAATCGGCTGCAAATCCGGCAGGGAAATGGAAATACTTCCCCATGCCGGATTTGTGTTTGTATTGCTATGAAATTAACCTTATAATAATAAAGTGTCAAAAAATGGCGAGGAATCCGAATCTACTAAGGGAGGATTCATTTTTTTTGGAAAATAATCAATCACGTCTAATAATTCTAGCCTCTTCGTCCCCAAGAAGAAGGGAATTGATTGCAGGCTTACATATTCCATTTGAGATTATTCCGAGTCATGCGGATGAAACAACGCCAGAGGACTGGGCACCGGAGCGGATTGTGTCTGAACTTGCGCTTCGCAAGGCCGCCGCAGTTCACCGTTCCCTGATCCCCGCAAGAGATGACGCTGTTATTGTAGGTAGTGACACGATTGTTGTGCTGAACGGACGAGTGCTCGGGAAGCCTTCTTCCAGGGAAGAGGCTGCTTCCATGCTGCGGTCCCTGCAAGGCCAAAGCCATCAGGTATTCACGGGCGTCTCCTGTATAGATGGGGCGACAGGACAGACTTTAACAGACTACCGCGTTACGACAGTTACAATGAGGTCGCTGTCCGAGACCGAAGTTTTGGCTTACGCAGAGAGCGGGGAAGGACTGGACAAGGCTGGGGCTTACGCCATCCAAGGACTTGGAGCGACACTTGTCACTGAAATTCGAGGCTGCTATTTCAACGTAGTGGGTCTTCCTCTTTCCCTTCTAAGTGAAATGCTTAAGCAGTTTGATATCTATGTATTATAAGCAGGGCATTAGGTTAGTGCCCGCGATATAGGGAAAGAGAGGGAATTAGATGGAACCAGCTGCTTATACGCTGCGTGACATCCCCCATGATGAACGACCACGAGAACGCATGATGCAATATGGGGCTGACGCGCTCAGCCATGCCGAACTGCTTGCCATACTTCTGAGGACCGGAACACGTCAGGAGTCGGCGGTGCATGTGGCACAGAGAATATTGAACCGGGCCGGGGACCTTCGGAATTTGATGGATCTCAGTGTGGAAGAATTAATGCAGACCAAAGGAATCGGAATGGCCAAAGCGATTCAGCTTAAGGCTGGCTTTGAGCTTGGAATCCGGGTGTCAACAGCGAGAAGACCGGGACCGGTTGCCATTCGAAGCCCGCGCGATGCGGCGGATTTATTAATGGAACAGCTGCGTTATTTGAAGAAGGAACATTTTGTCTGTTTATTTCTGAATACAAAAAATCATATCATTGCTCAAGAGACACTCTCCATAGGCAGTCTGAATGCGTCAATTGTTCACCCACGTGAAGTTTTTCGGGCGGCCATCAAATGCAGCAGTGCTTCAGTTGTTTGCGCTCATAATCACCCGAGCGGTGATCCTGCGCCGAGCCCGGAGGATATTCAGATTACGCAGAGGCTGTGCGAAGCAGGTCAGATTGTGGGGATCGATGTTCTGGATCACCTCGTTATCGGAGATGGAACTTTCGTCAGTTTGAAGGAGCAAGGTCTCATGTAATATAATAGCTTAGACACATAAGGAAAGGGAGTTACAACATGTTAGGTGGTTTTACGAAAGACTTGGGAATTGACTTGGGAACAGCGAACACACTCGTTTATATTCGTGGAAAAGGAATTATTGTCAGGGAGCCGTCCGTTGTAGCTCTTAATACTGATACAAAAGCCATTGTGGCTGTTGGCGAATCCGCTAAGAAAATGATCGGAAGAACACCTGGGAACATCCGCGCAATCCGTCCTATGAAAGACGGGGTCATTGCTGATTTTGATACAACAGCAACGATGATTAAATATTTCATCCGTCAGGCTCAGAAGCAGCGTTCTCTATTCCAGCGCCATCCGAATGTAATGGTATGCGTACCTTCAGGGATTACTGCCGTTGAACAGCGTGCGGTTGAAGATGCGACCAAGCAGGCGGGTGCACGTGAAGCTTATACGATCGAAGAGCCTTTTGCCGCAGCAATCGGAGCCGATCTTCCAGTCTGGGAGCCTACAGGCAGTATGGTTGTAGACATCGGCGGTGGAACGACTGAAGTTGCAGTCATTTCACTTGGCGGTATTGTAACCAGCCGTTCTGTCCGGGTTGCAGGAGATGAAGCGGATGAGTCTATCATTCAATATATCAAGCGCCAGTATAATCTGATGATCGGTGAGAGAACAGCAGAGCAGCTGAAGATGGATGTAGGCTCAGCCATGCCGCTGGATCAAGTTGAGACTATGGAGATTCGCGGACGGGACCTGGTAACAGGACTGCCCAAGACAATCACCATTACTTCGGATGAGATTTCAGAAGCCTTGGGCGATACGGTCAATGCGATTGTGGATGCGGTTAAGGTGACGCTAGAGAAGTGTCCTCCAGAGCTTGCTGCCGACATTATGGACCGGGGAATTGTTCTTACAGGCGGCGGGGCGCTGCTTCGCAATCTGGACAAGCTGCTGGCGAATGAGACCGGAATGCCAGTCATTGTGGCAGAGAACCCGCTGGATTGTGTAGCCATCGGAACAGGTCGTGCACTCGATAATATTCATTTGTTCAAATCAAGAAGCAGTTCAGCCATCAAATCTAGAAGATAGTATGCGAAGAAGACAGCCCTTGTATTGGGAGAGAAAAAGTAAGATAGAGGGTGTTGGAACTGTTTAAGCTGCTAGGTAACAAGAGACTGTTCATATTATTGATTGGACTTATCCTGTTTGTTGCTGTGATGGGATTTACACTCGGACCACGGGCAGGCTTGTCCTGGCCCGAGAAGTTCATCAAGGATACGGTAGGATTCGTCCAATCGGTATTCTACAAGCCCGCTCGCGCTGTAGCGGGCTTCTTTGAAGATATCAGCAATCTGCATTCCCTTCAGGAAGAGAATAGAGAGCTTAAGATTATGATGGCTCACTATTCCCGTGAAATGCCTAAGATTATTGCGCTGCAAACTCAGGTAGAGAGCCTTCAGAATGATCTGAAGTTCACAGAGGCCCAGAAGAACAGTAACAAATTCGATCTGGCTATCGTCGATGTAGTTAGTGTTAATAACGATCCTGCCAACCGGACTTTGGTTATCAACAGAGGCAGCAATGATAAGATCAGAAAAGGCCTGAGTGTAATTTCAGATAAAGGCATGGTAGGCATTGTTAGTGAAGTCAGTAACTTCACCTCTACCGTTAAGCTGCTAACCTCCATGGATTCCAGAGATATCACCTCGCCTGGTATGGCGGCTACCGCCGTTGGCAAGGAGAATACCTCCTTTGGGATAATCGAGGATTTTGACCAGCAGACAGGTACATTTCTGATGACTAAGATTAATCAGAACGATCCGCTTGCCAAAGGAGACCAAATCGTAACCTCAGGAGCGGGTGGGGCTTTTCCTAAGAACCTGCCTATCGGTACTGTGGTTAGCCGTCAGGCTGGTAACGGATTGACAGCTACTGCAAGCATCAAGCCTGCAGCCAGTTTTGAGAACTGGAAGAGCCTCTTTGTCGTTATCACATGGGAGGTGCCGAAATAATGGCGCGTCGTTATGTGATGACACTGCTGTTATTTCTGCTATTCATTGTGGAGACCACAATTGTCCCGCTGCTAATTCCAGGGGCTTGGCAGACCCGGATCATTCCGCATCTGGTTTTTGTAGTGATTCTGTTTGCTGCGATCTATGACCACCGTTATGTTGCTCTGATGCTTGGACTGACTTTTGGCATACTTCATGATGTGGTGTTCTACGGAATTATGATTGGCACTTATTCGTTCTCCATGGGATTATCAGGTTATTTAATGGGGCTTGTATTCCGGTCGCGCCGAGCCTCTCTCCTGGTTATGATGATCGTGGTTGTGATCGGAAGCCTGCTCATGGATTCAATCATATTCGGCATTTATACGGTATTTAAGATTTATAAATTGCCTTACACCTATGCGCTTGTTGACCACATTATTCCAACCGTGATTGTACAGCTGATCTTTGCTCTGGCCATTTATGTGCCCTTGCGCCGTCAAATCGACAAGCTCGTCAGACGGCGTCCCCAAGAGGAGACTGCCTGACTTTCAGACGTCATTTTCAGTGACTAAGGAGGAAATGGAAGGCTCACTCACGAATTGATGTAAGGGGAGGGACAGGCTTATGACAGTGAAATCGAACCATGTAACTATAAAAGGCACCAAAGATGGCCTGATATTCCTGCTTGACGATCAGTGTGAATTCTCGGAGCTTCTTGAAGATCTTAGATATAAACTGGAACACAGCCATCAGAATATTTTGACAGGACCTATCATTCATGTGGATATCAAGGTGGGTCTAAGAGAGATTACAGAGGATCAGAAGAATGAAATTCTGGACACGCTTAAGCAAAAGGGCAATCTGCTTATCCGTTCAATTGATACACCGGCTCTGGATACCGAAGCTGCTGTTAAGAACCCATTGACGATTCATACCGGAATGGTCCGCTCAGGCCAGGTGCTTCATCATGATGGAGATATCCTGTTCTTGGGAGACGTGAATCCGGGCGGTACGTTAGAGTGTACGGGTGATATTTTCATTATAGGTGCCCTGCGGGGAATGGCGCATGCCGGGGTTAACGGGAACGAAGCAGCGGTCATTGCGGCTTCGTACCTGGCACCAACCCAGCTCAGAATTGCGGAAGTCATCAGCAGACCTCCGGATGAATGGGAGAACAGGGAGACAAGCATGGAGTTCGCTTATTTGAAGGACGGAGCCATGCAGATAGACAAGATTACGAATATAGTCCGAGTACGGCCGGATTTAAGCTCACTAAAAGGGGTGTAGATTATGGGAGAGGCTATTGTCGTCACTTCGGGAAAAGGCGGTGTAGGCAAGACTACGACGTCAGCCAATATAGGCACAGCGCTTGCTTTGCTTGGCAAAAAGGTTTGTCTAGTCGATACGGACATCGGCCTACGCAATCTCGATGTCGTAATGGGGCTTGAGAACCGGATTATTTATGACTTGTGTGACGTTGCAGAAGGACGCTGCCGGTTGAATCAAGCGCTTGTGAAGGACAAGCGTTTCGATGAACTATATATGCTTCCCGCAGCCCAGACCAAGGATAAGAATGCCGTATCCCCGGAACAGGTACGGGATATCATTCTGGAACTGAAGAAAGAGTATGAATATGTGATTATCGATTGTCCTGCAGGGATTGAGCAGGGCTTCAAGAATGCAATAGCCGGTGCGGACCAGGCCATTGTGGTTACGACTCCGGAGCATGCAGCCGTCAGGGATGCGGACCGGATTATTGGACTTTTGGAGAGCTCGCACATCAAATCACCCAAGCTGGTGGTCAACCGGATTCGGGTGAATATGGTTAAATCGGGAGATATGCTGGATATTGAGGGGATTCTTCAAGTTCTGAATATTGATCTGATCGGGATTGTGCCTGATGATGAGCTTGTTATTAAAGCGGCGAATACTGGAGAACCTACGGTTATGAATCCGGATTCCAAAGCAGCGATTGCTTACCGCAATATCGCCCGGCGTATACTGGGTGACACAGTTCCCCTCATGCAGCTGGACCAGAAAAAAGGCGCATTTACGCGTTTTAAGAAGTTTTTTGGCATGGGCTAACCCCAGCTTGGCTTGTAAGCCTAATATCTATCTCAACATACCGGAGTATGAAGTGGTCTGCAGACTTTGTGCAGCTTCCTTCGTACCCGGTTTTTTGCTGTTCAAGGCTGGTCTGTTCATATTTAGCGGGCTCTTCTCATATGATGGAACAAGCTATATATTATACAAGCCGCAAAGGGGAGTAGCGCTATGGACTTGAAGTCAGGTGTGAAAAAGCGCAGAGAAGAGCGGATCGGACAACTCTTAGCCGCTCCAATGGATCATTCCATGCTTGGTAAGCCGCTATGGGAGGCATCTGAACATCCCTCCTCCTATGAGATACAGGAACCTGTTATCGAAACCAACCGTACCCATGTCCCCGAATATCAGGAGCCTGACCCTGAAAGGGTATGGAAACAGAATAGTGCCAGGTGGGCCTATGACATAGAGACCAATTCAAGAGATTCAAGAGATCCAAAAGATTCAGGCAGGGGCAATCCTCCTGGAACAGTCTCCTTTTGGAAAATGCTCTTTCTGCGTGCTTTGATTAGTAGCATGATATTTGGAGCGTTATGGGGCATTTATCGTTATGAGCCTGAATGGTCGCTTCCTATCCGTCAATTTGTTGACAAGACGTTTACCGAGGAAATTGACTTTGGGGCCGCGCAGGTCTGGTATAACGAACATTTCGGGGGGGCGCCTTCCTTTATTCCTATCTTCGGTCAAAATAAGGACAAGGGCCAGAAAGTGCAGAGCCAGCAGATCTTCTTCTCTCCGATGGAGGGAACGGTCATTCTGCCGTTTGCTTTGAATTTGGAAGGAATTGAGGTTCTTCCCCCTGCGGCAAAGCTTAAATCCGGTGAGTCACAGGTGAGCAGCGTTGAAACCGGCCGTGTCACGGAGGTTACCCAAGACGTGAACACCGGACTGACTGTACATATACAGCATCCAGGTGGGTATTATTCAATATACGGACATCTGAGCAGTGCCAATGTCCAGCAGGGGGACTGGGTTGAAGGGGGAGAAGCAGTAGGCAGCCTAAGAAGCCCGGAGGCAGGAACTCCGAAAGCTTTGTATTTTGCTTTGAAGAAAGACGGCCAGTATATCGACCCGTCTGACGTGGTGCCTTTTGATTAGATTCGCGGGTATCCAGTTCTCCGTACACCCCTTATTTGTAATTATTATGCTGGCCTCCGTCCTGACTGGCCGATTTCTTGAGCTGATCGCCCTCTTCGGCATCGTCTTTGTACATGAACTAGGTCATGTCGCCGCAGCAAGATGGTTCGGAATTCCCGTAGTATCGGTAACCCTGCTTCCCTTTGGCGGTAATGCCGTTATGGAGGACAACGGGAATGTTACAGCAGGCAAGGAGATTATCATCGCACTGGCAGGACCTTTTCAAAACCTGGTCTTAATTGGAATCACCCTACTTCTGCACCAGAGCGCAGTTTGGGAAGGAGCATTCCCGGTTTATTTTATAGAGTGTAATATCCTGATAGCCTTGTTTAATTTGCTGCCAATTCTGCCCCTAGATGGGGGGAAGATCAGCCAAGCCCTATGCAGCCTGTCATTGTCCTATCATTCCACCATCCTGTGGTGCACCCGGGTGAGTGTACTGTTCAGCGTGCTTGTAATTATATATGCGGTAGGTCCGTGGCTTGTGGGGGGGGCTCTCCAGCTTAACCTGCTGCTGATCGGCAGCTTTCTGTTGTATTCCAATCTGACCGATTACCGGAATGTCCATTACAGGTTTCTCCGTTTCTTAATGAACCGGGATCAATCATTCTCACAGCATTTGATTCAAGGCAGTCTCGTACAGCCTATAATTGCAGAACCATCGAAACCTTTGGACCGGATACTGCGTCTATTAAGACGAGAGAAGTATCATTTCATCTATGTGATGAACCATAAGGGCGAGATTATGGCGGTTGTGCCGGAACAGAAGGTTATTGCCTCTTATTTGACGGGGAGACTGGACCACTGAGCCTGATTTCCATGATATAATTTGATGACAACAGTTCGGCAGAGCGTAAGCAGGGGTGAGTACATGAAGCAGATGATTGTTCGCTGCGAGCCGGGCTCTACACAGATGGCACTGCTGGAGCATGGCAGACTTGTGGAGTTCGCGGTTGAGCGTTCTGAAGAAAGCGGTGTTGTAGGCAGCCTGTTCAAAGGGCGCGTAATTAATGTGATCCCGGGTATGCAGGCGGCTTTTGTCGATATAGGACAGAAGAAGAATGCATTCCTTTATATTGACGACGTACTGCATCCTCATTTAGAGAAGCAGCCCAAGGTCAAGCCTTCCATTACAGAGCTGCTTAAGGTTGGACAAGAGCTTATTGTTCAGGTTGTAAAAGATGCGCTGGGAACGAAAGGTGCCCGGGTAACTACGCATTATTCACTGCCGGGAAGATGGATCGTCTATATGCCCATTTCCGGGTATGTTGCTGTATCCAAGCGGATTGAGAGAGAAAGTGAGAGGAACCGCCTCAGACAGCTTGGAGAAGAGCTTCGCCAGGAAGAAGAGGGGCTGATCATACGGACCGTAGCGGAGAATGAACAGGCTGAAGCGATTGAGGAAGATTTGGAATTTCTGCGCACGCAGTGGACAGCTGTTCTGGACAGGGCAGGGAAAGTTCAAGTCCCGGCTCTCCTTCATCAGGATTTGAGCATGGTTCAGCGGTTAATGAGAGATGTATATATTCCCCAGTCCGGGGAGCTGATTCTCGATAACAAGCAGCAGGCGGAAGAAGCGGTCTCCTTCCTGGAAGGAATGCTGCAGGGGGAACTTCCCAAGGTACATGAATACAAGGATGACAAGCCGATCTTCGAGGCTTACGGCATTCAGCATCAGCTTAACAAGGACTTCCAGCGCAAGACCTGGCTGCCTGGCGGCGGATATCTGATATGGGACCGGACCGAGGCCTTGACTGTAATTGATGTGAATACGGGTAAATTCACAGGGACGGACAATCTTGAGGATACCGTATTTCAGACTAATCTGGAGGCTGCGGCTGAAATTGCAAGACTGCTTCGTCTGCGCGATACCGGCGGTATTGTTATTATTGACTTCATTGACATGGAGATTGAAGAGCACCGCAGCCGTGTGCTTCATATGCTTGAGGATAAGATGAGACCTGATCGGACCCAGCACCATATTCTCGGCTGGACGAAGCTTGGTCTGCTTGAACTGACCCGGAAGAAAATGCGCGAAGGCAGCGGGGCCCATTGGGATGTATGCTCAGTATGTCAGGGGACGGGCAGAGTGAAACGATAGAATAATGGGAAGAAAGTATTGATCTTCGAGGATGTCCATGCTATTATAATTTAGTATGTGTCTTAAGTGAACTCTTCTGCACATGCTGTAACCGCTCCGATCAGGTCTGGAAGTATGCTTCGGCATCACCTGAATCAGGCGAGTCTGAGAAATGAGGAGGTGCAGACAAATGTACGCAATTATTGAAACAGGTGGCAAGCAATACCGTGTTCAAGAAGGAGATGTTCTTTACATCGAGAAATTGAATGCTGGTGACGGCGAGAGTGTTACTTTCGATCGTGTTTTGGCAGTTTCTAAAGGTGACGGCTTGGTAGCAGGAGCTCCACTCGTATCCGGTGCAAGTGTAACAGCGAAAGTTGAGAAACACGGCAAAGGCGAGAAAGTGGTTGTATTCAAATACAAAGCTAAGAAGAACTACCGTAAGAAACAAGGTCATCGTCAACCTTACACGAAAGTGACCATCGAGAAAATCCAAGCGTAAGAAGGTGCGGTAGTTGATTATCGTCTCCATATTGCGCCGTAACGGCAGCTCTATTCAAGGATTTAAAGTGGAAGGCCATGCGAATTATGCCAAGGCCGGTGAAGATATTGTATGTGCGGGCGTCTCTGCCGTCACAGTAGGTACAGTCAACTCAATTGAGGAGCTTACCGGTATCGTTATGGAGTCAGAGATGAAGAACGGCTTCTTGAGCGCGGTTCTCCCGGATTCCAGCCAGTCTCCCGCATTGGAGCAGGCTCAGCTTTTGTTATCATCCCTGGTGGTTATGCTGAAGAGTATCGAACAGTCATACGACAAGTATATTAAGATAAAGCAGGTTAATATTTGAAGAAGGAGGTAGACAACAATGTTGAAATTGGATCTCCAGTTATTTGCATCCAAGAAGGGTGTAGGTTCCACAAAGAACGGACGCGATAGTGAATCGAAACGTCTTGGCGTTAAACGTGCTGATGGCCAAACGGTTACAGGTGGTAGCATCCTCGTTCGCCAACGCGGTACGAAGATTCACCCGGGTAACAACGTAGGAATCGGTAAAGACGACACCCTCTTCGCAAAAGTTGATGGTGTAGTGAAATTCGAACGTTGGGGTCGCGATCGCAAAAAAGTGAGCGTCTACCCTGCCCAAGTCGCTCCGGTAGCGGCTGCAGTTGAAGCGTAAGAATTTGATTAAGCCCCTGGCAGTCATGCCGGGGGCTTTTTTGTAGTTAACCTCTGACTAGCACGCGGCGGCAAATCTTTTGTGATATACTGGTTAAAGATGTCACCTCCGAAAAAGGAATGGAGAATTATGAAATATCGTAAATCGCCCTCTATTGTTGCCTTCATGTTAGCTTTAGTCCCTATGATCGCGGTATATTTTGCGCATTCTCTCATTCTGCATCTTGCAGCATGCGTTTGGGGTGGGCTTGTAGGTCTGACCTATTTTCAATTTATGAAGCGCCAGAAGGAGAATGAGACTAAGCGGCTGCTTGATTCCCTTCAGCAGACGGCTAATGCTGCACTGGGGCATCATCGTCATGACTGGATGAATGACCTGCAAATTTTATATGGTTATATTCAGCTTGGAAAGCATGATAAACTCGTCCACTGTGTGGAAAGAATAAAGGAACGGATGAACATAGAGAGCAGTATTTCCAAATTAGGCATCCCATCTTTGGTGTTCTATCTGCAGTCGTTCCGTGAAGTTAACAGGTCTATTCATCTGGATGTTGAAATTGAGGAAGGACTGCAGCTCAGCGGCCTGCTTGATGCTGGGCAAGCGGAAGAGCTGACCGAAGCCATTATGGACACGGTGCGTGCCTTCCAATTTGCCGGACGCTCATCATGGGGTGAAGTGTTAGAGCTCAAAATGTCCATTTTTACAGAGAATCAGGAAATTGTTGTTATGTTCGAGCAAGATGGTGACCATGGCAACGCTGAAATACTAAGACAGAGAATCGAAGAGACGGTTCAGGGCAAGCGGGTTAGAGCAGAACAGACTGAGCCGCTGCAAGCCTCATTTGAGCTGCGGATACCATGTTGAACTTTATAATGAGGTGAAATGATGTTTGTAGATAAAGCGAAGATATATGTAAAAGGTGGAGACGGAGGAGACGGAATCGTCTCGTTCCGGCGTGAGAAGTATGTACCGAATGGTGGTCCTGCAGGTGGAGACGGAGGTCGAGGCGGTGACGTGATCTTCCGGGTTGACGAAGGCTTGCGCACCCTAATGGATTTCCGTTATCAACGGCATTTCAAAGCGCAGCGTGGAGAGAAGGGCCGTAACAAGAGCCAGCACGGCGCTGGTGCTGATGATATGATCGTTCGTATACCACCAGGTACGGTGATTATAGATGAAGACACTCAGGAAGTATTAGCAGATTTAACCCGGGATGGCCAGCAGGTCGTAGTAGCTCGTGGGGGCCGGGGAGGCCGCGGGAATATCCGCTTCGCAACTCCGACCAATCCTGCTCCAGAACTTGCTGAGAACGGTGAAGAAGGCCAGGAAAGATATATTGTGCTTGAACTTAAAGTGATGGCGGATGTGGGTCTGGTAGGCTTCCCTAGTGTCGGCAAATCAACTTTGCTGTCCGTGGTCTCTGCGGCCAAACCGAAGATAGGCGCCTATCACTTTACAACGATAACGCCTAATCTGGGTATGGTGGACGTAGGCGAGGGCAGAAGCTTTGTCATGGCCGATCTACCCGGTCTGATTGAGGGTGCACACGAGGGCGTAGGTCTTGGACATGAATTTCTGCGGCACATTGAACGTACACGTGTCATTATTCATGTAGTGGATATGGCCGGTTCTGAAGGGCGTGACCCATTTGAGGATTGGCAGAAAATCAATGAAGAGCTGAAGCTGTACAATGCGGATCTGGAGAACCGTCCCCAAATTGTGGCGGCCAACAAGATGGACATGCCTGAGGCCGCAGAGCATCTTGAAGCATTTAGAACCAAGATTGCCGAAGTGCGTCCGGATCTTGAGATTCTGCCCATCTCCTCTTTGACAAGAGAAGGGATTCAAGAGCTGCTGTACCGGGCCGCTGATCTTCTGGACTCCATTCCAGAGGCACCGGCGATTGAAGAAGTAACTGAACTGAATGAACGCAAGATCTACAAGCTGGATAAGAAGGAAGATGAAAGCTTTGTAATCAAGCGTGAGAACGAGGCTTTTGTTGTGGAAAGCCCAGCTATTGAACGAATGATGAAACGAATGCAGCTGAACAGCCATGAAGCTATTCTCAAGCTGGCAAGGACTATGCGTCATATGGGAATCGATGATGAACTTCGTAAGAGGGGTGCCGAAGACGGGACCATTGTCCGAATTGGAGATTTCGAATTCGAGTTCGTTGAAGGCAGCAGTTACTATTATTAATAATTTGCCGTCTGCGGTCTTTAATTTAAGGACTACAGACGGCTCTTTTATTAAAGAGAGACTGAAATCTATTGCCCGGAGAGGTCGTTTCCTATATAATGTCCACTATAGGAGTACAACAGTCTTTTTGAGGAGGACGTTTGTGAAAGAACGTTATTTCTTGGTCCGGGAAGATATTCTTCCAGAAGCCGTGGTCAAGACACTGCAGGCGAAGCAGCTGTTGGCAGGCGGTGAAGTGAAGACCGTGCATGAGGCTGTGGAGCAGGTGGGAATCAGCCGTAGTGCTTTTTACAAATATAAAGATGGGATCCATGTGCTTAATCATTTGGAGAGGGATCGGATTGCAACGATTTCTTTTGATTTGGAACATCGTTCTGGCAGATTGTCAGAAGTGCTTGCCCTGATTGCGGGTTTTGGCGGGAATGTACTCACGATTAATCAGAGTATTCCTCTGCAAGGAAGAGCTAACGTGGTTATATCAGTTGAAATCTCACACCTGACTGAGGAGCTTGATGCATTGACGGTTATTCTCCAGGGGACTCCCGGGGTTCAGCGTGTTCATGTCATCGGTCAAGGTTAGATTGAGCAAATATTCAGTGTTAAGAATTAGGAGGAGATGCGGGTGAAACCTGTTAAAGTTGGATTGTTGGGGTTGGGCACTGTAGGAACAGGTGTGGTACGTATTGTGGAAGGACATCAGGAGGATTTGAGCAGTCAAGTGGGTTCTCCAATTGTGATCGAGAAGATAGCGGTCAAAAGTATGGACAAGGCTAGAAATATCGCAATTGATTCCAGCAAACTGACGGTAGACCCGCTGGATGTTATACGGGATCCTGAGATTGATGTCATTGTTGAGGTAATGGGCGGGATTGACGGAACGAAGGAGTACATTCTGGAAGCTCTTGAGCGCGGGAAGCACATCGTAACGGCTAATAAAGATCTTATGGCACTGCACGGTTCTGAAATTCTGGCCAAAGCCCAGGAGAAACAGTGTGATGTGTTCTACGAAGCCAGTGTGGCGGGCGGGATTCCAATTATCCGTACTCTTATTGAGGGCTTCTCGTCAGACCGTATCATGAAGATCATGGGGATTGTGAACGGAACAACGAACTATATCTTGACGAAAATGAGCCAGGAAGGTGCTTCTTATGAGGATGTTCTGAAGGAAGCGCAGGAGCTTGGTTATGCTGAATCCGACCCTACATCCGATGTGGAAGGTCTTGATGCTGCCCGCAAGATGGCTATTCTGGGCACACTCGGCTTCCGGACTAACGTTGAATTAAGCGACGTAAGTGTCCGCGGAATTTCGAGTGTCTCGAAGGAAGATATCCTGTATGCCAAACAGCTCGGATACGAGATGAAGCTGCTCGGTATTGCCGATAGACAAGACGATCAGTTCAGTATTAGCGTACAGCCTACCATGGTGAAGAAGTCACATCCGATTGCTTCGGTTAACGGCGTATTCAATGCGGTCTACGTATATGGTGAGGCCGTGGGGGAGACGATGTTCTATGGTGCAGGCGCTGGTGAGATGCCTACAGCCACATCGGTTGTTGCCGACCTGGTAGCTATAGTGAAGAACTTGAAGCTGGGTGTAAATGGCCTGAAAGCAATTGTTCCTTACAAACCGAAGAAGCTGAAGAGTGACGAGGAAATCTCTTATAAGAACTTCCTGCTTCTTCACGTTGAAGATAAAGCGGGTGTGCTGGCCCAGATTACTCAAGTGTTCGCTGAATATGACGTCAGTCTGGAATCAGTAGTACAATCTCCAAATGAGCCTACAGATGCCGAAATCATGATTGTAACCCATGACGCGAGCCAAGCAAGCATGAATAAGGTGCTACTGCATTTCGAATCCCTGGATGTTATCCGCCGGATCAAGAGTGTATACCGTGTTGAAGGATAATTTATATAACAAAGGGGTTAAGTCATGAGTTCTTCGCAATCAAATGGTGTTCGGGTTAGAATTCCGGCGAGTACTGCGAATTTGGGCCCGGGATTTGACACTTTGGGTATGGCTTTATCGTTATATGCGTGGATTGAGATGAAGGCTGCGGATCATACCGCATTTCATCTCTATGGAGACGAAATGAAGGGGATCCCAGCGGACAAGAGCAACCTGATTTATCAAGTTGCCCAATCTGTTTTTGATGAAGCTGGAGTATCAATCCCTGATCTTGAAGTATCCATGTATTCGGATATACCGTTGACCAGAGGGCTTGGAAGCAGTGCCTCCGCAATTGTAGGGGCGCTTGTTGCAGCCAACGAATTGATTGGTTCGCCACTAACGTCCTCTAAATTATTTGATATGGCTACTGCGCTTGAGAAACACCCGGATAATGTAGGGGCGTCTTTATTCGGAGGCATCATTGCGGCTTCCTGGGATGGGGAGCATGCAGATTATATTAGAATTGAGCCTTCCTCCGATCTGGGAGTGCTGGTCGCCATCCCCGATTTCCAATTGTCTACCTCGGACGCAAGAAATGTGCTGCCTGAGCAGGTGTCATTAAAGGATGCGGTATATAACATAGGCAAATCATCACTGCTTACCGCTGCCTTCTCTTCAGGCCGGCTTGATCTTATCTCTGTGGCGATGAAGGATCGGATTCACCAGCCTTACCGGGCTTCACTTATTCCGGGAATGTCCCAAATTCTGAATGAAGCTGCTGATCATGGAGCCCTTGGAGCTGCCCTAAGCGGTGCAGGTCCCACGTTGCTTGCGCTAGTTGACAAACGAGCTGGGACAGGGCGCGATCTGGAGAATTTCCTGCTGGGAATTCTGAAGGAGCAGGGGATAACTGCCAGGACACTATGGTTGGAGCCAAATCGTGAAGGTGTAACCCGCTTAGCTGAGACTGCTGATTCGCGCTCCTTCATGGATATTATTAAAGGGGATTGAAGCAAATGAAGAGAATTGCACTATTGCCTGACGGGACGGTATCCCATGAAGCGGCGCTACATTTATTTGGTGATGAAGCTGTAGAACTGGTTCATTTCAAACAAATCTCAGATGTGTTCTTATCAACAGCTAACGGAAACACGGATTATAGTGTGATTCCCATTGAGAATACGATAGAGGGTTCGGTATCACTTCACATGGACTGGCTTGTTCATGAAGTCGATATTCCGATGCAGGTAGAGTGGGTGTATCCCTCCATACAGAATTTAATCGGTAGAAGGGGGGAACTGCTGTCTCAGGGTGGAGAGATGGACTTATCACAGGTGACCAAGGTTATCTCCCATCCTGTTGCCATGGCACAGTGTCAGCAGTTCATTCGCCTGCATATGCCGCAGGCCGAGCTTGAGAATGCTCCCAGCACTTCGGAAGCGATAGAGACAGTTAAGAACAATCCGGGCAAAGGCTGGCTGGCTATCGGCACTCTTCTTGGAGCAAAAAGACATGGTCTTGATGTGCTCGCTGAGAAAGTGACGGATCACGATAATAACTATACCCGATTTGTGTTAATCGGGCCTGCTAAGCTCGGAGAACTGAAGCCATCTGGTGAAGACAAGACCAGTATTCTGGTTACTCTGCCATCTGACTTTCCTGGAGCTTTGCATCAGGTGCTCTCAGCCTTTTCATGGCGGAAATTGAACCTCTCCCGGATTGAATCGAGACCCACCAAGAAGAAGCTCGGGAATTATTATTTCTATATTGATGTACTTCACAGCCTGGACTCTGTGCTTCTTCCCGCGGCAATAGCCGAGATTGAAGCCTTGGGCTGCCAGGTTCGGATTCTGGGGTCTTATCTAAGCTACTCTTACGAGTCCAAAATGACGGAGGTGCAGAGCTGAGACTCTGATAATAATATTGTCTTTATTAAAAGGGGAGCTACCATCGCAGCGCCTAGTTACCTTTCGGTTCGTGAATGATTTTTGAATTATAGCGCTAATCCTTTCTATCCTTTGTAGGGTAGAGAGGATTTTTTTATTTTGCAGGATGTCAAAACCCGGGCTGCTGCATAGGATGTATTAAATGGGCAACGGGCGAATATCACGGCCCTAAGAAGAAATATTAGGAGGTCTTTGTCACGTGAAATTACACATCGTGCAACAGGGAGATACATTGTATGACTTATCTAAGAAATATACCGTTCCGCTGCAAAAGCTGATCGATGCGAATCCTCAGATTACGAATCCGGAACAATTAAATGTCGGGGATAAAGTGAAAGTACCTGCTATGAGTGTTCCTGTAGGCGGAGGTGAGGGTGTGCTTTATAAGCATATGGTTAAAGAAGGAGATACTCTTTGGAAATTGTCTAACGCTTGGGGAATTCCGCTGCAAATGTTGATCAGTGCCAACCCGCAGCTCGCTAATCCTGATGTGCTTAACGTTGGAGAGTTCGTAAATATACCATCGGGTGGAAGCGGAGGAGATGGGTTAACCGCTCCTCAAGCATTAAGTGTGCCGGGTGGGATGAAGAAGAACACGGCTCCCATAAGTTCGGGTGGGAAGAAGAATACCGCCCCTATTGAAGCCGCCCCACTTCCAGTGTTACCAGCTCCAGACAACTTCCCGACTCCAGCTCCATTGCCAGCTCCAGCCGCTGAAAATGTTCCGACACCAGCCCCGCCCCCAGTAATACCTCCTGTTATTGAAGCTCAGCCGACAACTCCACCGCCTATAGTGCCGCAGTATAAAATTGACGTTAAATACTCGGAGATCAATGTGCCTAATTATATATTTGAATTTCCGGAGCAGCCACCGGCTTATCAGCCTGTTCCCGAATATAAACAGGAGCCGATCAACCATATTCCCGAGTATAAGCCTGAGCCAATCAGCTATATTCCAGAATATAAGCAGGAGCCTATTAAGCAATCTCCCTGTGGATGTGGTCCGAGTCATTCAGAGAATTTGTTCCACCAATATCCAACAGCAGCACAGAGCGCAGCTTCTAATCATAATTTGTATCAAGTATCGGATTCGTTCTATCAGCCATTTTCTGCTCCTCAGCCTTATAACCCATCTGAACAGTTACTTACTGGTGAATATCCAGGCTTGTCGAGTGCACCGGTATATGATTGGCCGACAGTACAACCGGCTATGGAGCCGTGTCAGCCAATGTGGCCCTATGCTCCCATGGGGCAGCCCATCCCCTATGGATATCATCCTTATTCAAAGCAACCGATGACTAATATGGAATATCAGGCGCATGGCGCGTGGTCTCCTATACCGGCACAAACCCATCAACCTATGTATTACCAGCCGTATGAAGTGACTGGTCTTGGAGGGTATAATCCCGCTCTGACTAGCATGCAGGGACAGCATTTGGGCTATGATTATCCC